>SBFV01000054.1 GCA_006227775.1 Gammaproteobacteria bacterium
CACCTGAAGGCCATGGTCGCCCCTGGCATCGTATTTGAGGAGCTGGGCTTCAACTACATCGGCCCCATCGATGGCCACGACCTGGCGGGCTTGGTCCCCACCCTGCGCAACATGAAGACCATGACCGGGCCGCGCCTGTTGCACGTGGTAACGCGCAAGGGGCGGGGCTACGAGCCAGCGGAGGAAAAACCCGTGGCCTTCCACGGCGTCTCCCCCTTCGATCGCGCCACGGGCGCGCCGGCGGGCAAATCCGGTGGACCCACTTACACCCAGGTTTTCGGCGACTGGCTGTGCGACGCCGCCGCCCGGGACGAGCGCATCATCGGCATCACTCCGGCCATGTGCGAGGGTTCCGGCCTGACCCGCTTCGCCCAACTGCACCCCGAGCGCTATTTCGACGTCGGCATCGCCGAGCAGCACGCCCTGACCCTGGCGGCGGGTCTGGCCTGCGAGGGCCTCAAGCCGGTGGTAGCCATCTATTCCACCTTTTTGCAGCGCGCCTACGACCAGCTCGTCCATGACATCTGCCTACAGGGCCTGGACGTGACCCTGGCGGTGGACCGCGCCGGCCTGGTGGGGGCGGACGGGGCCACCCATGCCGGCAGCTTCGACCTTAGCTACGCCCGCTGCCTGCCGAACCTCTTAATCGCCGCCCCGGCGGACGAGAACGAATGCCGGCGCCTGCTGCAGACGGCCTACGAGCATCCAGGACCGGCCCTGGTGCGCTACCCGCGGGGCACCGGCCCCGGCGTCGAGGTAAATCCCGGCTTTGACCCCTTGCCCCTGGGCAAGGGCGAATTGCGGCGGGAGGGGCGGGAGATCGCCATTCTCGCCTTCGGCAGCCGTCTGGCCCCGGCCCTGGCGGCGGCGGAGGCCCTGGACGCCAGCGTCGCCAACATGCGCTTCGTTAAGCCCTTGGACGGGGACCTGATCCTAAACCTGGCCGCCCGCCACCGCCTGCTGGTGACGGTAGAGGAGAACGCCATCGCCGGCGGCGCCGGTTCCGCCGTGGCCGAGTTCCTCGCCAGCCAAGGGCTGACCCTGCCCATGCCCATCCTGCACCTGGGCCTGCCCGACCGCTATATCGAGCAGGACGGCCACGAAGCCCAACTGGCTGGCTGCGGTCTGGACGCGCTGGGCATCGAGTCCGCCATCCGCGCGCTCCTGGCCTGAATCCTTGCGCGTAATGACACCCGTAAAGACACCCTAATCGATCATGCTCCAGATCAGCCCCATCCCCGCCTTCGACGATAACTATATCTGGTTGCTGCGCCAGGAAGGGACCGACCAGGCCACGGTGGTGGACCCTGGCGACGAGGCGCCGGTCATTGAGCGCCTGGAGGCGGAAGGCCTTAAGCTCGCCGCCATCCTGGTCACCCACCATCACGGTGATCACATCGGCGGCTTGGCCGACCTCCTGGCCCGCTGGCCCCGGGCGCGGGTCTATGCCCCCCGTGACCGGCGCATCCGTCTGGTGACGGACCCGGTGGGGGAAGGGGACCGGGTAGCCCCCCCCGGCCTGGCGACCTCCTTTCAGGTGCTGGAAGTGCCCGGCCACACCTCGACCCACATCGCCTATTGGGGTGCGGGTGCCCTCTTCTGTGGTGACACCCTTTTCGCCGCCGGCTGCGGCCGGGTCTTCGACGGCACCTTCGACCAGCTCGCCGCCTCGCTGGCGCGCATCGCCGCCCTGCCCCCGGCGACGTTGATCTACTGCGCCCACGAGTACACCCTGGCCAATCTGGGCTTTGCCGCCTGGGTGGAGCCGGACAGCCCGGCCCTGACCGCGCGCCGGGCGCGGGTCGAGGCCAGGCGCGCCGCCGGCCTGCCGACGGTACCCTCCGGGCTGGCCGAGGAACTGGCCACCAATCCCTTCCTGCGCGCGGCGGAGCCCGGGGTGCGGGCGGCGGCGGAGGCCTTCGCCGGCCAGCCGCTGACCACGCATGCCCAGGTCTTCACCGCCCTGCGCCAGTGGAAGGACAGCCGCTATGATTGAGACGGCCATGGCCGGCGGAGCCCGCCGCTAGGGCCCATCTCCCTAACCCCATGGGTCTCTACCGCCAGGTCCAGCCCTTGTGGCTGCCGGCCCGTCTGCCAACCCTGCGGCGGCTGATGGGGCATCTCAGCCTGATCCTGGCGGTTCTGCTCGCGGTGCCGGCCCTCTTCGCCGCCTGGGCGGGGGACGCCGCCCTGGGTTGGCGGCTGCTGCTGGCGGGCGTCCTGCCGGCCCTGGCCCTGGGCCTATCCGCCCGGCGACGGCCGGAAGATCCACCCCCGCGGACCAACGAGGCCCTGATGGTGGCGGCCCTGGCCTTCATCCTCGCCGCCGCCCTCCTGACTTATCCCTTCATGGCCGCCGGCCTGAACCTGGCGGACGCCTGGTTCGAGGCCGTCTCGGCGGTGACCACCACCGGGCTGTCCACGATCCCGCGACCGGAGACCAAGAGCGACGCCTTCCTCTTCGCCCGCGCCTGGGGCCAGTGGTTCGGCGGCCTGGGGATGGTGGTCCTGTCCCTGGCCCTGGCCTCCGGGCGGGTGGCGGACATGCGCCGTCTGGCCGCCACCACCTGGGAGGAGGAGGACCCGGCCCGCGGTATCCGCGCCCACGCCCGCGGCGTCCTGGTGGTCTATGTCCTCCTCACCCTGGCCGGGATCGGCCTGGCCTGGGCCTGCGGCCTCGCGCCCTTCCAGGCCCTGATCCATGTCCTGGCTGCCATCTCCACCGGCGGTTTCGGTGCCTTCGCTGACAGCCTGGCCAGCCTGGGAAGGCCGGCCCAGTTCGCCGTGCTCGTGGTCGCCGCCCTGGGCGCCCTGCCCTTGCATCTGTATCTGCGCGCCTGGTACCTGGGGCAGGCGGAGTTGTGGCGTGACCCGGAGTTGCGGGCCCTGCTGGCCGCCCTCCTGCTCACCGCGGGGCTGCTGTGGTGGCTGACGGACCTGAGCCCGGCGGACGCCTTGCTGCAGGGGTTGTCGGCCCAGACCACCACTGGCTTCTCCACCCTGGACCTGGCGAACCTGGAACCGGCGGGCAAGCTGGTCCTCATCCTGTCCATGGCCTTGGGGGGCGGGGTGGGCTCCACCGCGGGCGGCATCAAACTGCTGCGCCTGCTGATCTTCATCCGCCTGCTGCAACTCGCCCTGTGGCGGGCGCAGTTGCCACCCCATGCCGTCGCCGCGCCCATGCTGGGGGGCCGGACCCTGGAGACCGCCCAGATCGAGCATGCCCTGATGCTGATCCTGCTCTACGTCCTGCTGATCCTGGTCTCCTGGCTACCCTTCCTCGCCGCCGGTTACCCGCCCCTCGATGCCCTCTTCGAGGTCGTTTCGGCCACCGCCACCGTGGGCCTGTCCGCGGGCATCACTGGCCCGGACCTGGAAACGGGCCTCAAGCTGGTCCTGGGACTGGACATGCTGGCCGGACGGGTGGAGATCCTGGCGTTGGTGGTACTGCTCTATGGCGGGAGTTGGCACAAGAGCCGTTAGCGCGGAATTCACGGGAAAATCACTCATTTTCAAGGGAGTGTACAGCCCCCTCATGACAGTTAGCATGAAAGTCACGGCAACGACTCTCCTTTTCAGGGTGGGTGGCCCGCCGCCTCCTGACAGTTAGGCCGTTTGCGTGGCAGACACCCGGAGCCTCTACCAACCGGAGCGGCGCGTCCCCCCTCCCGGCGCATGCGCGGACGCCGCTGACGCGACCCAGCGGCAAAGTCCGCCGGGGTGCTAGACTCAAGGCACCTGAGGTCGGCGGACGGCCCTTTCGAGCCAAGGAGATACCATGCGTTTCGTTTTTGTCGGTAGCGGTTCCCTGGCGGTGCTGACCGGCCGCCTGCTGGCGGCGCGCCGGCACGAGGTGGTGCTGATCGAGCGCGACCTGGAGACCATCGCCAACCTGCGGGAAGAGATGGACGTGGGCTTCATCCACGGCGACGGCACCCGGCCGGCCATCCTGCGGGAGGCGGACCCGGAGGGCACCGACCTGCTGTTCTGCCTGACCCGGGATGACCAGGCCAACATCATCGCCAGCCTGGTCGCCCGTTCCCTGGGCTATCGGCGGGTGGTGACCAAAATCGAGGACCCGGAGCTGGAGCACATCTGCGCCGAGCTGGGCCTGGCGGATGCCCTGGTGCCCATGCACATGGTGGGGCGCTACCTGGCGGACATGGCCGAAGGACAGAACATCATCGAGCTGGCGGACATCCTGCGCGGGGATGCCCGCGTCTTCTCCTTCGTCTGCCAGGGGTCGGAGGAGACGCGGGTGGCGGACCTGCCCCTGCCGGCGGAGACCCGGGCCATCTGCTTTTATCGCAATGGCGCCAGTTTCCGCTTCGCGGACCCCGACACCCGTCTGGCGGCGGGGGATCAGGTGGTCCTTCTCACCCGCGCCCGCCACCTGGGAGAGTTGCGGGAACGGCTGGGGGATGGCTTCCCGGTCGATGGGTCGGCCAGCGTCATGCCGGCCCTGGAGGCCCACCCGCCACGCCCCTGACGAAGCCGCCAAAGGAGCACCGGGGCACCGCCGCCGGCGCGACGCTGGTTCTGGCCTCTCAGCTCTGGCCGTGGCCGGTCAGACGCTCTTCCGCCTCGCGATACTTGGCGGCCGTCTTGTCGATGATCTCCTGGGGCAGCTCGGGGCCGGGCGGGGTCTTGTCCCAGTCCAGGGTCTCCAGGTAATCACGCACGAACTGTTTGTCAAAGCTGGGCGGGCTGCCGCCGGGCTGGTATTGATCCGCCGGCCAGAAGCGGGAGGAGTCGGGGGTCAGGACCTCGTCGATGAGATAGAGACGGCCAGTCTCGTCCTGGCCGAACTCGAACTTGGTGTCGGCGATGATGATGCCCCGGGTACGGGCATAGTCGGCGCACTGGGTGTAGATGGCCAGGGCGGCATCGCGCACCTGCTCGGCCAGGTCGCGGCCCAGGAGGGCGGCGGTCTGATCGAAGTCGATGTTCTCGTCGTGGGCGCCCAGGGCGGCCTTGGTGGAGGGGGTGAAGATGGCTTCCGGCAGCTTGTCCGCCTGGCGCAGGCCCGCCGGCAAGGGGATACCGCAAACGGCGCCTGTCCGCTGATAGTCCTTCCAGCCGGAACCGATGAGGTAGCCACGCACGATGGCTTCCACCGGCAGGGGCTTGAGGCGACGCACCACCAGGGCACGGTCGCCGAGCTGGGCGCGCTCCGCGGGGTCCGTCACCACCGCATCGAGGGGGATGTCAGTGAGCTGGTTAGGCAGGATATGCCCGATACGCCCGAACCAGAAGCGGGAGACTCGAGTCAGCACCTCGCCCTTGCCAGGGATGGGCTGGGGCAGCACCACATCGAAGGCCGAAAGGCGGTCGCTGGCGACGATCAGCAGGTGATCGGCGTCGACCTGGTAGATATCGCGGACCTTGCCGCGATGGAGGAGCTGGAGTTGGCTCAATTGGGATTCGTAGAGGGCTGACATCGTGCGCTAGCTTCCGCCGGGGTAAAATGGCAAATATAACTTAACCTAATAGGGTTACGCTGACCGACGTCTCACCGGATCATGGGCCCTTGCCCGGAGCATCGAGTGACCTCTGACAAGGTTTTTGACCAGGCTTCGCCAGCCAACGATTTTATGACCGCCTTTCGCGGCAGCTTCACCTCCACCTTGCGCTGGCACCATCTGGACGCCCTGTGGGAAAGGCTGCGTGAACGGGCCGATGCCGGCTGGTACCTCTATGCCGTCGGGGAACCGCCACCGGAAACCCCGACGGCGGCGGCGGGCGTCCTTGGCTTCATCAGCCAGATCGACCAACTCCTGCGCGCGGAACACAAGGAGGATTATTGTGGCATCGTCTACGCTGACGATCTGCAGCAGCCGACTTTCGTCAAGATTTACGACCCCCACAACCTGGGCGTCTCCTGCGGTTACAGCGATAACCCGCCCCTGCCGGGGTGGGTGCTGAGTCTGGTCCCGCCCGTGGACCTGCCCTCGACCCGTGTTTTGCCCCGGAATCGCCGTCGCTGGTGGCGGAGGTTGTTCGGATGAGCGCCAGCCGTCTTGGTCGCCGTCGCCACTCGCTTGGCGCCAGGTCCATCCTCGTATCCATCCCCAGTTCCATCCCCCGATCCACCCCGTTCCACCCCGCCCTGGGGTCGACCGCTTCACCCCTACCCTGCCTGCCCATGACGAGGGACGACATGACCAAGACCATCATCCAGACCGAACAGGCCCCTCAGGCCATCGGCACCTATTCCCAGGCCGTCAAGGTCGGCAAGACGGTCTATCTCTCCGGCCAGATCCCCCTGGTACCCGAGACCATGGAACTGGTGACGGGGGATATGGAGGCGCAGATCCGGCGCGTCTTTGACAATCTGGCGGCGGTGGCGGCGGCGGCCGGCGGCGGCCTGGGGGATATGGTCAAACTCAACGTCTATCTCACCGATCTTGGTCACTTCCCCCTGGTCAACCAGGTGATGGCCTCCTATTTCCAGGCGCCCTACCCGGCCCGCGCCGCCGTGGGGGTCGCGGCGCTGCCCAAGGGGGCGGCGGTGGAGATGGACGGGATACTGGCCCTGCCATGATGGTGGACGCCCCGGCGGCGGGCATGGCGGAAGATGTTCTCACCGGCATCGCCCTCGACCTGGTGGAAACCGGGTTGGCCATCCGCGACGACTTCCTGCCCCAGGAACGGATCGCGCAACTGGCCAGCGAGGGGCGGGCGCTGCTGAACACAGGCGAACTGCACGCGGCCGGCATTGGTCGCGGCCGGCAATTCCAGGCCAACAGCGCGATCAGGGGTGATCGCATCCAGTGGCTGGAGCCCGCCACGGCCACCCCCGCTCAACGTTATTACCTGGGCATCCTGGAAGAATTGCGCCTGGCCATCAACCGCGGTCTGTACCTGGGCCTCTTCGAGTTCGAGGGCCACCTGGCCGTCTATCCCCCCGGGGCCTTCTACCGCAAGCACCTGGATCAGTTTCAGGGCACCCAGCAACGGCTGGTCACCGTCATCCTCTACCTCAACCCGGATTGGCGGGAAGAGGATGGCGGGCTACTGCGCCTCTATCCCGATCCGACCGACGACGGCCGCCATCAGGACTTGCTCCCGCTTGCCGGCCGCCTGGTCTGCTTTCTCAGCGGCGACTATCCCCACGAAGTACTGCCCGCCCGGCGCGAACGCCTGAGCATTACCGGCTGGTTCAGAAAGCGGGATTGATCAAAAGCGGGATTGATCAGCCGCCACCCCCCAAAGTAGCCCGCTGATCCCGCTCGCCCGTCAATCGCCCGGGGGCAGCGGGATCTCTTCCGCCGCCACCAGCAGATTGGTTAGATTTACCGCCTGCGCCTCATCCGCCGTCAGCCAATACACCTGATTAGAGGAGAGTTCCCCTTCCCAGGTCACCAGGTTCGGGTCGACCCCCATTTCTTCCAGGTATTCATAACGCATGAGCGCAATCTGTACATCCTCGGCGACGCTGCCAACGCGGCCATCGGCCCGGCGTGCCGGATGCAGGCCAAAGCGACTGTCAGGCGTGCCCGCGCGCCGGGACCCGCCCGCGAAGGCGTAGATGCAGGCACTGGCACAAGTGCCCGCGACCGCCGTGTTGGCGCCCAATTGGCGAATCAGCCGCCCCAGGCGCATCGCCGCCCCGAGATGCCCCCCCTCGTTGGCCAGAAACACGACCAGAGCGGGCACCATGCCCTCACGCAGCATAACCTGGGCCATCTCCCGCAGGCGCGCATCCTGATCCGGGTCGATATTTCCGGCTACGAAGACCACGTCATCCACCGCCTGCATGTTGGCACCACTCTCCAGGATCTGCCGGACCGAGATGGGGTTGACCGGCGTGATCGGCCCTCGGTCCGCCCCAGAGCCAGCCAACCGGTCAGTGCCTGTTCCACGCCGCCACCTGTCATCGGCCGCTTTACCCAGCCCACCCGCGGCTGCTCCACCCTCCCTAGCGGTGGCCTCTGTACCCAGTCTGTCCGCAGCCGATCCAACCAGGTTGCCCGCGCCGGCGATAGCCATCTGGCGTGCCTGCTTCAAGTGAGACACCCCCTGGGGTAGGCCCGCCGACATTGCCGGATGGGCGAAGCCAGACAGTAACAGTAGTAGCCCAAAGAAGGCTAATGAGAACAGGAGCAGGTTTGGGTATGGGATTGACAGGGAGCTGGATGGCGAATATGCTGCACCGCAACAATTCAACCTGCTGTGGAGATTCATCATGTCTCTGAACGATACCCTCAACACGGTTAAGGACCTATCCGACAAGAGCCTGGCGCGGATGGCAAGCCTGACCGAACTCAGCCTGAGCATTTACGACCGCCTGGCGACCAAGCAGATGGCGGCCATGGACCTGCTCCTGGAGCACGGCAACGATACCCTGGCCCATGCCATGGGCGCGAAGGATGTCCACATCTTCCTCAAGGGCCAATTGGATGCCACTCAGGATTTGACCCGACTCATTATGGCCGAGTCCCGCACCAGTCTGGTCATGGCCAGCCAGGCACAGCAGGAGTACCAGTCCTGGTTCAACAAGAACCTAGCCGAGGTTACCACTGATCTGCAACGGACCGTCCCCGCGATTTAAGCGGTGAAGGCCTCGCCTGTACGGCCCATGGATGGGCCGGTTTCGTCCCGGGGTCGCTGAGGCGCCTAGATTGAAATCCGCAATGGCGCCAGGAACAGGGTGCCAGGCGCCGAAGATCGGTTTCATGCCTGCCAGCCATTCGCTTTGAGACGTCTCATAGTGGGTTGTCTCAGCGGTTTGTCCCTATAACCCTGACCCGTTCGCCAGGATCGACCCTGTAGGCGCGGTGAAGGGATTGCGCTCTCGCGGAGGCACGATGTGAGGCGTTCTTGGGGGTAAGCCTGGCCCGAGCCGAACGGCTAGTCAACGGCAACCAAGCAACCGCAAAAACAGAAAGGGCTTAGGTTTTTCAGTCCTAAGCCCTTGATTTTTGGCTCCCCGGCGTGGACTCGAACCACGGACCTAATGATTAACAGTCATCCGCTCTACCGACTGAGCTACCGGGGATCTGTTGAAGCGGGAGAGTCTAGTCACCCCGACATGTCGAGTCAAGCCTAAGGTCCAGTTCCGCGCCCAAGGCCTGAATCGAGGAGAGGGGGTATAGGTCCCGCGCCCAACCCAGGGAGCAATAGGGGGAGCACGGCGCAGGCCCCAGGCCCTACCTGGGGCAACCATCCGCCCTCTTGCTTTACTTTTCTATCTCCGGATCAACTCGCGACGCCAGCGATGCGGTCCAGGGCCTTTTCCAGGTTGGCCATGCTGGTGGCGATGGAGATGCGCGCGTGGCCGCCGAGACCGAAGGCGGAGCCGGGCACCAGGGCGACGCCGGCCTGCTCGATCAGGTATTCCGCCAGCTCCAGGTCGTCCTTGACGCCGTCGATGGCGTCGATCAGGCCCTGGACCTTGGGGAAGACGTAGAAGGTGCCATCGGTGGGCAGGCACTCGATACCGGCCATGCCATTGAGGCGGTTCACCACATAGTCATGGCGTTCCTTGAAGGCGGCGCCCATGATGGCGATGCAGTCCTGGGGGCCTTCCAGGGCGGCTTGGGCGGCGACCTGGGAGATGGAGGTGGGGTTGGAGGTGCTCTGCCCCTGGATCTTTTTCATGGCCTTGATGATATCGGCGGGGCCGGCGGCGTAGCCGATACGCCAGCCGGTCATGGAGTAGGCCTTGGAGACGCCGTTGAGCACCAGGGTGCGGGGGGCCAGGTCGGGGCAGACGTTGAGGATGTTGACGAAGGGGTCGCTGCTCCAGCGGATGTGCTCGTACATGTCGTCGGTGGCGATGACCACCTGGGGATGACGGCGCAGCACCTCGCCCAGGGCGGCCAGCTCATCGCCGGTATAGGACATGCCGGTGGGGTTGGAGGGGCTGTTGATGACGAAGAGGGCGGTGCGCGGGGTGATGGCCGCCTCAAGCTGGGCGGGGGTGATCTTGAAGCTCTGGTCCGCCCCGGCATCGACGATGACGGGCACGCCCCCGGCGAGGATGGACATGTCGGGATAGGACACCCAGTAGGGGGCGGGGATGATGACCTCGTCGCCCGGGTCGAGGATAGCCTGCGCCAGGTTGTAGAAGCTCTGCTTGCCACCGCAGGAGACCAGGATCTCCTCGGGGGTATAGTCGAAGCCGTTCTCGCGCTTGAATTTATCGCAGACGGCGCGGCGCAGCTCGGCGGTGCCTTCCACCGGGGTGTACTTGGTGAAGCCATCGTTGATGGCCTTGATGGCGGCATCCTTGATGTGGTCCGGGGTGTCGAAGTCCGGCTCGCCGGCGCCCAGGCCGACCACGTCCTTGCCGGCGGCGCGCAGGGCCTTGGCGCGGGCGGTGATGGCGAGGGTCGCGGATGGCTTGACGGCTAGTACGCGGGCGGAAAGTTTGCTGCTCATCGGTCCTGTTCTCGGGGCTGTAGTCGGTTCTATGATCGGCGCGGCGATCGGATGTTGGGGTCAGTGGTGAAGTTACGGCGCCCTGGCAATCGCGGGCGGGGCTCCCAATAATAGCCAATTGCGTCATTGCCGGCATGGGCGGATTGCGGATGCCGGGATGGCGACCTCTCGTTTGCTGGGCCCGTGGCTCGCGCCTCATCACCTCGCTGAGCCAGGCGTCGACCTCATCCAACCACGACACCCTGAACCCCCTGTTCCTGATCCCCCCATGAACCGCACCGCCGACAAGCCCTTCGAACTGGTCTCCCCCTTTCAGCCCGCCGGCGACCAGCCCGGGGCCATCCGCCGCCTGGTGGAGGGGCTGCGGGACGGCGAGGCGGGGATGACCCTGCTGGGAGTGACGGGCTCGGGCAAGACCTTCACCGTCGCCAACGTCATCCAGGAACTGCAACGCCCGGCCCTGATCCTGGCCCCCAACAAGACCCTGGCCGCCCAGCTCTACGGCGAGATGCGCGACTTCTTCCCCCGCAACGCGGTGGAGTACTTCGTCTCCTATTACGACTACTACCAGCCGGAGGCCTACGTCCCCGCCTCGGACACCTATATCGAGAAGGACGCCTCCATCAACGAGCACATCGAGCAGATGCGCCTCTCCGCCACCAAGGCCATCCTGGAGCGGCCGGACGTCATCATCGTCGCCACCGTCTCCTCCATCTACGGTCTGGGGGACCCGGACGCCTACATGAGCATGGTCCTGCACCTGAGCCGTGGCGAGCCGGTGGACCAGCGCGCCATCCTGCGCCGCCTGGCGGACCTGCAATACAAGCGCAACGAGGTGGAGCTGTACCGCGGCACCTTCCGCGTGCGCGGCGACGTCATCGACATCCACCCGGCGGAATCGGACGAGGAGGCCCTGCGGGTCACCCTGTTTGACGACGAGATCGAGTCCCTGGCGGTCTTCGACCCCCTCACCGGCGAGGTGCTGCGCAAGGTCGCCCGCTATACCGTCTTCCCCAAGACCCATTACGCCACGCCGCGGGAGACCGTCCTGGCGGCGGTGGACCAGATCAAGGTGGAACTCAAGGATCGCCTGACCTGGCTCCGTGACCATGACAAACTGGTGGAGGCCCAGCGGCTGGAGCAGCGCACCCTCTTCGACCTGGAGATGATGGTTGAGGTCGGTTACTGCTCCGGCATCGAGAACTATTCCCGCTATCTGTCGGGGCGCGGGCCCGGCGAGCCGCCGCCCACCCTCTACGACTATCTGCCCGACAAGGCCCTGCTCATCATCGACGAGAGCCATGTCACCGTGCCCCAGCTCGGCGGCATGTACAAGGGTGATCGCTCGCGCAAGGAGAACCTGGTGGAGTACGGCTTCCGCCTGCCTTCGGCCCTGGACAATCGACCCCTGCGCTTCGAGGAGTCCCAGGGGCGCCAGCCACAGACCATCTATGTCTCCGCCACCCCGCGCGACTACGAAATCCAGCACTCCGGGGCCATCGTCGAGCAGGTGGTGCG
>SBFV01000039.1 GCA_006227775.1 Gammaproteobacteria bacterium
ATGGCTGGAAATTGCGCCTACTGGCCGAGGAAATCCCCATGCCCTGGAATTGGCCGGTGGAGGTCAACTGCCATGAGGCCCGCGCCTTTTGCCGGTGGAAGGCCCGGGAAACCGGGTTACCGGTGCGTCTGCCCACCGAGGACGAATGGCACCGTCTTTACGATCACGCGGGTCCGTCTGGCGTACCGGCGACCGAGCCGGCCCAGGCCAACCTGCATCTGGATCACTGGGCATCCAGTTGTCCAGTCGATCGCTTCCCCCATGGCCACCTCTTCGACGTGGTGGGCAACGTCTGGCAGTGGTGCGAGACGCCGACCTATCCCTTTGATGGTTTCATGGTCCATCCCTTGTACGACGACTTCACCACGCCGACCTTCGATAATCGCCACAATATGATCAAGGGTGGGTCCTGGATTTCCGCTGGTAATGAGGCCCGTCACGTTTCGCGTTACGCTTTCCGCCGCCATTTCTTCCAGCACGCGGGCTTCCGCTACATCGTCAGCGCGTTTCCCGTTTCCCGGCCCGTTTCCTGTTACGAGACCGACGCCCTTCTCTCCCAGTACGCCGAGTTCCACTATGGGGGTGAATACTTCGGTATCCCGAACTTCCCACGTGCCGTGGCGGAGATTGCCAGCGAGGCCTTCGCCCGATTTGGCAATGGCAACCCCGGCCGTGCCCTGGATCTGGGCTGCGCCACGGGACGATCCAGCTTCGAACTGGCGCGCCATTTCCACGAGGTGGAGGGGGTGGATTTCTCCGCTCGTTTCATCCAGACGGGGGTGCAACTGGCGGACACGGGGGTCATCCGTTATACCTTGCCCGAGGAAGGTGAACTCATCGTCTACCGCGAGCGGCGACTCGATGCCTTGGGCCTGGGGATGGACTTGGGGAAGGTCAGTTTCTGGCAAGGCGATGCCTGTAACCTCAAGCCGGTCTTCAGCGGTTACGATCTTATCCTCGCCGCCAACCTCATCGACCGCCTCTACGCGCCGCGCCGCTTCCTGGCCGAGGTGCACCGGCGCCTCAACCCGGGTGGCTTGTTGGTGTTGGCCTCACCCTATACCTGGTTGGAGGAGTTCACCAAGCGGGAGGAATGGATCGGTGGCTTCAAAAAGGATGGCGAGTCCTTCACGACCCTGGATGGTCTCAAGGAGATCCTGAGCACCCACTTCCAATTGCTGGAGGGCCCGCTGGAGGTTCCCTTCGTCATCCGCGAGACGCGCCGCAAGTTCCAGCACAGCCTGTCGGAGGTGACGATCTGGCAGCGGATGGCCTGAATTCAGCGTTCGATGTCCTTCCCCTGAACGAGGTAGCCCATGGCAACCTTCACACGCCTACTGGCCATTGATTGCCCGGTTGAAATCCCCTGCGAGCCCGATGGTTCCCATCCCTCCTTCCCGGTCCGGTTTGTCGCCGATGGGGAGATTCCCTTCCCGCAGGTCATCGTCCATATCCCGGGCAGCCCCTTGCTGCTCAAGGGTGATGCCATCCAGGGCCGGCGGACCCCGGCGGGCACCTGGGAATACGGTACCCTGGTGCCGGGGGGGAAGATCAGCGCCGCTATCCCGCTCACCCTCCAGATTGAGGGCTGCCTTCAGGCCGATATTGGTCGGGCCCGGGGAGAGGATTGGATCAAGGCATTCCGCGAGGTGCGCCTGGTCCGGCCGCCGGCGACGCACCTCGAGAGTCAGGTCGCCCTCTGGGCCGGTGCCGATGGCAAGATCTACTTCGGTATCCACAAGCACATGCACCAGCCCTATTACAACACGATCGATCGCAACGACTGGGATGGAGAAAAGGACCAGATCTTCGGCTCACGGGTAGGGAATTACACCGACTTCATCCCCGCCGCCGTGCGGCAGTATATCGAGGGGGGCCTGCCCCATGCCGGCCTGTCGACGAGCTGGAGTGGTTCCTTGATCGAGCAACTCGACCGGTGCGCGGACGAAGAGCTGTGCGGCGGGCGCTTCAGCGGCTGGAACCAACCCCTGCGCGAGCTGGCGCGGGCTCGCACCACCCTGGGCAACCCCCGCATTGGCTTCAGCGCCTTCGGTTTCTTTCACCCGCTTATGCCGCTGATCCCGCATCAGGATATCGTCCGCCAGATACGCTGGCATCGGGACGTCATCCGCCGCGTCTTCGGCGTCGAGGCCTCCCGCGTCCTCTTTCCGCCGGAGACCGCCTTTCATGTGCGTATGATTCCCGCCTTGGTGGAGGCGGGCGTGGAGGGGGTGATCTACGATTCCATCCACCGCTTCCGTGCCTGTATCGACTACCCCTATGCGGGTCTCAGCGAGGGGATGTTGCCACCGAACCCCGCCGAGCAGGTCAACCCGCCGGTGGATGACTGGCTGCAGCTCCATAACATCTGGGCCGGCTCCCGCATCTCCCCCCGCCTGCTTAAACCCGAATATGTCGGCTATGAGGACGCGGATGGCCAGCTCCACCGGATCATCGCCGTGCCGGCCGAGCGATACATCGGCAACGAGGATGCCCGCGGTGGCTTCGGCGCCCTGCAGTACCCGGATGTCCTTGGCCAGGTCTACGATCGCCTGGTGGCGACGGGCGGTTTCGATCCCATCCATCCCCCCTTCTTCCTGCTCCACTCCGACGGTGACAACCATGGCGGGGGCGCTGACAGCTATTACAAGCACAACACCGGTCGGTTGGTGGAGTGGCTGCGGCGGGATCCGCGTTTCGAGCTGACCACGGTGGAAGACTATCTGCAGCGGTTTCCGCCCGACCCCTCCCGGCTGGTCCATATCGAGCCTGGTTCCTGGGCGGGTGCCGATAACGGGGATCCCCAATTCAAAAAGTGGTTCAGCCGCTACGATCAGCCCTACTCCCCGGACCTCAATTCCTGGGCCGTACTCACCGCCTACCAGAATCAGGTCCATAGCCTGGAATACCGTGAGCCCGAGCATCCCGCCCTGGCGGAAGCCATCCGCTTGCTGCTCACCGCCGAGACGAGCTGCTACTGGTACTGGACCGGTCAACGGAATTGGGATCAACAGGTTACCAACGCGGCCAATCTGGGGAACGGCCTCCTGAACCGGGCGATCCGGGACATGGTCGCGGAGGGAGCAGACCGCCTGGGTCCCACCATCTTTCCGCCCTGGGTGACGCCGGAAAACCCCGGAGGCAAGTGTTGGGGCCAGGGCTGCCTACTCGATGCCCCCACCCGGGCCGTGGTTCATACCTTTGTCGCCGATATCTCCGGGCTCAAATCCGTCGTGCTTGTTCTGCGCTTGCCGGGAGGGGAAAAACGAGTGGCGATGCACAACTATGGTCCTTATCCTTCCCAAACCGGGGCCAGGGCCACGGCGGATTATCTGACCGCCGAGCTTCCGGCGGGCGCTGGGAAGATACGCTACTTCATCGAAGCGGAGGACCAGCGTGGAAACGTCACCCGGGGTACCCTGGAGCGGATGTATCTGGCCTGAATCCCGCTGGGCGGAGGCGGGAAGTCCAGGTAGGCCATCATCCTGCCGTGTAATGGGCCTCGCCGGCGAGGAAGGCGGCGGGATACCGGCGAATGAAAACGCCCAACCGATGAGGTTGGGCGTAGGGTTGGTGGAGCCGAGGGGGATCGAACCCCTGACCTATGCATTGCGAACGCATCGCTCTCCCAGCTGAGCTACGGCCCCGATGAGGCGGCGAAGTCTAGCGCGGCCCCGCGGGCCCGTCTACGCCAGCGGGACGGCGGGGACGGGGCCCACGTTCCAGATGTCCCGGGCGTACTCGCGCATCGTCCGGTCCGTGGAGAACTTTCCGCTCGCCGCCGTGTTGCGGATGCTCATCCGCAGCCACCGGTCCTGGTCGCGGAACGCGGTCGCCGCCCGCTCCTGCGCCGCGACGTAGCTGGCGAAGTCCGCGGCGACCATCCAGGGGTCGTGCGGGCTGCGGATCGACTCGACGATCGGCTGGAACAGCCCGGGCTCGAACTGGCTGAAGTGGCCGTTCTCGATCAGCCGCATGACCCGCGACAGGTTGTGGTCGGCGGCGATGATCGCGTTCGGGTCGTAGTGGTGGCGCAGCCCCGCGACCTGATCGGCGGTGAGGCCGAACAGGAAGAAGCTGTCGTCGCCGACCTCCTCGCGGATCTCGATGTTGGCGCCGTCGAGGGTGCCGATCGTCACCGCCCCGTTCATCATGAACTTCATGTTGCCCGTGCCCGAGGCCTCCTTGCCGGCCGTCGAGATCTGCTCGGACAGGTCGGTCGCCGGACAGATCACCTCCATCGCCGAGACCCGGTAGTCCGGCAGGAACGCCACGCGGAGCCGGTCCTTGACCGCCGAGTCGCGGTTCACCAGCCAGGCGACGTTGTTGATGAGCTTGATGATCAGCTTGGCGCGCGCGTAGCCGGGCGCGGCCTTGCCGCCGAACAGCACGCAGCGCGGCGTCCAGTCGTCCGTCTCGCCCGACTTGATGCGCGCGTACAGGTGGATGACGTGGAGGATGTTGAG
>SBFV01000381.1 GCA_006227775.1 Gammaproteobacteria bacterium
CCCGCGCCATCTCCCGGCCGCTTCCCTGTCGGGCCGCCTGGTCCAGGCTCGCCAGGTCCCCATCCACCACCTCGGTAAGGCTTACCACCAAGGCATCCCCGTCCGCGGCGGGCTGATGCCCATAGCTGGCGGCCCCGGCGGCGGGACGGGGCAGGGTGAAGCCCAGCTCAAGGATCTCAGCGGGCAGGCCCTGGGCATCACGCCCCACCAGCCCAACCTCCGTCAACGGATGGTTACCAGCCAGGCTGGCCAGGGACTCCCCCGCCTGGAGCCGATCCACCATCGCCTTGGCCGCCACCTCTGCGGCCTCGGCGGCCTGGCGGTCACGGAGGGTGGCGACAATCTCCTCCCGCACCTGCATCAAGGGTTTGGGGGCTGACTCCTCATGGTCGGTCACCCGCAGGACGATCGCCCGCAGGACATCCGAATCCGGCTCGATCAGGTCACTGTTCCTGCCCTGGGCCAGGACCTCATCGCTGAAAGCCGCCGCCACCACCTTGGCATTACCGAGGAGGTCGGCCCCCCCCTCACGACCGATCCAGTCACTGGTCTCTAGGGTTAGCCCCAGGGCGCTGGCCGCCGGTTCCAGACTGTCCGGATTCTCATAGACCAGATTGGCGAGACGTTCCGCCATGTCGTAAAAGGCCCCTTCGGCGCTGCCCTGGCTGACCTCCGCGGCTAACTGATCCCGCACCTCTTCGAAGGGCTTCAGGGTCTCGGGCTGGATCTCGGTCACTTCGATCAGATGGTAGCCAAACTGGCTGCGCACTGGTTGACTGAGCTGGCCTACCTCCAAGGCAAAGGTGGCTTGTTCGAAGGCCGGGTCCATCACCCCACGGCCAAACAGGCCCAGATCGCCCCCCCGAGAAGCGGAGCCCGGGTCCTGCGAGGCTTCCTGGGCGACGGTGGCAAAATCCTCACCCGCCACCAGCCGGCCGCGAATGGCCTCGATGCGGCCCTTGGCCTCCCCCTCGACGGCGGCGTCCGCGCTGGGATCCAGGGTTACCAGGATATGCCGGGCCCGCCGCTCCTCTGGCGTCCGGAAGGTCTCGATCTGCTCGGCATAATGGTCGCGCAGTGCCTCGTCATCCAGGGGTTGGTCTAGCTTCAGGTTTGCCGCGTCCAGGACCAGATAAGCCAGCTTGACCCGCTCCGGCGTCCGATAGCGATCCGCATGGCCTTCGTACCAGGCCTGGATCTCTTCTTCCGGGATGGGGGTGTCAAGATGGAAATCAGCCTTGGGCAGGCGGACATAGGTCAACCTGCGCTGCTGGCGGTCGAGGCGAATGGCCTCGGCCAATTCCTGATCGGTCACCCGTTCGCTGGCCGTCAGGGCGCGCTGGATCTGGGTACCGACGATACGCTGGCGCAAGCTTTCCTCATACTGCAAGGGGCCGATACCCTGAAGTTGCAGCATCCGTTCATAAGTCGCCTTGTCGAAACGACCATCGCGCTGGAAGGCGGGATTGGCGAGGATGGCCGCCTGGAGTTCCAGATTCGAGGCCCGCAGGCCCATATCCAGTGAAGCTCGCAACAGGAGTTCTTCCTGAATCATGCTCTCCAACACCTGATTGCGCAGCAGGACCCCCTCGAAAAGTTCAGGGCGATAGGCGGCTCCCAGACGCTCCCGCATCCGCATACGGGTCTCCTCCACCCGCATATCGAGGGAACGGGCCGTGATCTCGGTGCCATTGACGGTGGCCACGATCGGTTCTGACCCCACCCCCAGATAGGATTGGATACCCCAAAGGGCAAAGGGAATGGTGATGAGGATCACGATCGCCCAAGCGATCCAGCCCTGTGCGCGTTCTCTGATCTCTTGCAGCATGGTGGGTTAGATGGAGCTAAGCGTTGATGAGGCCCGGGGCGGAACATTAAGCGCCATGAAAGGGTGACGGTGCTCAGGCTCGCCGGCAGGCGTGGGGCACAAACGAAAACGGGGTATCCCCTGGAGGATACCCCGCGTGCGATTATTGGCGGAGTGGACGGGGCTCGAACCCGCGACCCCCGGCGTGACAGGCCGGTATTCTGACCAACTGAACTACCACTCCTGGAAACTTGTGGTGGGTGCTGCAGGGTTCGAACCTGCGACCCTCGCCTTGTAAGGGCGATGCTCTCCCAACTGAGCTAAGCACCCCGGAATCGGGGTGCTCCCGACCGACCAATATTATTGTACTGCGTCCTTCAGGCCTTTGCCAGCCTTGAATGTTGGCGTTCTGCTGGCGGGGATACTGATGGTCTGGCCGGTCCGGGGATTGCGGCCGGTGCGGGCGGCCCGCTCCTTCACGGCAAAGGTACCGAAGCCCAGGATGGCGACGTTTTCCCCCTGCTTCAGACCTACGGCGATGGCATCGATGAACCCATCCAGGGCGCGACCCGCCGCCGCCCGGGAGATCCCGCCCGCATCCGCCATGGCTTCGATCAGATCTGATTTATTCACAATTCTTCCCCCTGTTCATCGGTTCAGTGGGGAACCTGACAAACAGGGTCCCCCCGGTTCAATGGTTGCGACCCCAGATGAAGGCGCTCGCTGAATCAATCGCTATACCGGCCGGTCCTTGGCTATGTCCCCCCCTTTAGTGGTGACGACATTAAAGGATTCCTTGCTCCCCGGCAATCACTCCCAGCGATATTTTTCTGACTGAGAGTGGTGCCTCAATGGCGCATGACCGCCCCCGGACGCTCCGCCGGCGCCTCTCCGCCCTCGGTCAGGGACACCTCTTCCGCTTCCTCCTCCGGTACCAATTGCCGCGGCTCGGGCTGGGCGGTGAGGGCGATATCCAACACTTCCTCGATCCAGCGCACCGGACGGATGTCCAGATGTTGCTTGATGTTTTTGGGTATCTCGATCAGGTCGCGCTCGTTTTCGCGCGGGATGACCACCGTCTCGATCCCCCCCCGATGGGCCGCCAGCAGTTTCTCCTTAAGCCCGCCGATGGGCAGAACCTCGCCGCGCAGGGTGATTTCCCCGGTCATCGCAACGTTGGAGCGGACCGGTATCTTCGTCAAAGCCGAGACCAGGGCCGTGCACATGGCGATGCCGGCGCTGGGGCCGTCCTTAGGGGTGGCACCCTCGGGGACATGGACATGGACATCGGTCTTCTGGTGGAACTCGGGGTCGATCCCCAGGGAATCGGCGCGACTGCGCACCACCGTCATGGCGGCCTGGATGGACTCTTGCATGACATCGCCTAACTGTCCCGTGTAGGTGAACTTACCCTTGCCGGGAACCAGGGCGGACTCGATGCGTAACAGCTCACCGCCGACCTCCGTCCAGGCCAGGCCCGTGACCTGCCCCACCTGGTCCGTCTCCTCGGCGCGGCCATAGCGGAAACGGGGTACGCCCAGATATTTCTCCAGCATCTTGGGCCCGACCACCACCTTGCCAGCCTTGGGCTTGAGCAGGACCTCCTTCACTACCTTGCGGCAGATCTTGGAGATCTCCCGCTCCAGATTGCGTACCCCGGCCTCGCGGGTATAGAAGCGGATGATGTCGCGCAGGGCCGTGTCGCGGATGAGCAGTTCATCCGCCTCCAGACCGTTGTTCTTCATCTGCTTGGGGATGAGATAGCGCTCGGCGATGTTGACCTTCTCGTCCTCCGTGTAGCCGGAGAGGCGGATGACCTCCATGCGGTCGAGCAGGGCCGGCGGGATGTTGAGGGTATTGGCGGTGGCGACGAACATGACCTCGGAGAGGTCGAAGTCCACCTCCAGGTAATGATCGACGAAGGTGTGATTCTGCTCCGGGTCCAGGACCTCCAGCAGGGCTGAGGCCGGGTCGCCACGGAAGTCCATGCTCATCTTGTCGATCTCGTCCAGCAGGAAGAAGGCGTTGCGGGAACCGACCTTGGACAGATTGTGGATGATCTTGCCCGGCAGGGCGCCGATGTAGGTACGGCGGTGGCCGCGAATCTCCGCCTCATCGCGAACGCCCCCTAAGGACATGCGCACGAACTTGCGGTTGGTGGCGCGGGCGATGGACTGGCCCAGGGAGGTCTTGCCGACGCCCGGAGGGCCCACCAGGCAGAGGATGGGGCCTTTCAGCTTACGCACCCGCTGCTGGACCGCCAAGTACTCTAGGATGCGCTCCTTGACCTTCTCCAGGCCATAGTGATCCTTCTCCAGCACCTCCTCGGCGGCGGCGATGTCGTTGCGGATGCGGGTACGCTTCTTCCAGGGGACGTTGCACAGGGTGTCGATGTAGTTGCGCACCACCGTCGCCTCGGAGGACATGGGCGACATCAGCTTGAACTTGCGCAATTCGCCCAGGGCCTTGTCCTTCACCTCCTTGGGCATGCCGGCATCTTCGATACGCTTGGCCAGTTCCTCCGCCTCGCTCGGGGGCGCCTCCTCCAGATCCCCCAGCTCCTTCTGAATGGCCTTCATCTGCTCGTTGAGGTAGTACTCGCGCTGGTTCTTTTCCATCTGCTTCTTGACGCGGCCGCGGATGCGCTTCTCCGTCTGGAGGATGTCGTTCTCCCCCTCCATCAGCCCCATCAGGTGCTCCAGGCGCTCCTGGACGTCGGTGATCTCCAGGACCCGCTGTTTCTCTTCCAGGCGCAGGGCCATATGGGCGGCCATGGTGTCCGCCAGCCGGGCAGCATCGTCGATACCCGCCAGGGAGGTCAGCACCTCCGGTGGCACCTTCTTGTTGAGCTTGACGTATTGGTCGAAGAGGCCAAGGGCGGAGCGCATCAGCACGTCCATCTCCCGCTCTTCCATGGCCAGGGTATCGGTCAGGGGGGTGACGGCTGCCACGAAAAGGGCCTCGGTCTGGGTGAAGCGCTCGATGCGCGCGCGCCTGATGCCTTCCACCAGGACCTTGACCGTACCGTCCGGGAGTTTTAGCAGTTGTAGCACATTGGCCAGGGTACCGACCTGGTGCAGGTCCATGGCCCCCGGCTCATCCGCATCCGCGCTCTTTTGTGCGATTAGCAGAATCTGCTTGTCGCTGGTCATGGCGCTATCGAGGGCACGGATGGACATATCCCGACCGACGAAGAGGGGGATGACCATGTGTGGATAGACCACGACGTCGCGGAGGGGCAGGACCGGCACTTCCTGGATGGCTTCCGCGTGTTCAATCTTGGATTTGTCTTTCAAGGCCATGGGCGAGGTAGGGCTCTCTGCAGAAGGGGGGGGTAAAGACGCCTTTGGATGGATCACCTTGATTGGATCGAGCGTGCAAGGCGCCCAGTCACATTAGCGCCGCTAGTATACCGGCGGCAATTCAGTGCGGGATGGAAAGGGATATCAGGGCAGGGCAGGAGCTTTCAAGCAGTTGTCCCGAAGGCATAAGGCAAGACGGCTCGGAGGTGCCCAGTCAGACGGAGTCCTATTCGAGGCACCGGTCGGCCGGGGCGGACCGCAAGGAGCCATGAATATGCGGCAAGGGGAAAGCTAAGGATAGCACCAGCCAGGAGATAGGGTCCCGCTGCTCCCCTGGCCGTAACGGATGGCGTGGCTACGTACCGGGCCAGAAAGGCCGCGTCACCCTGGGGGAGCCGGAGTGCGGAATCAGCCTGCTCACGCCGAACCCGCCGGCCCCGGGTGGTATCACTCGGAGGCGGCCTTGGGTAGGTCGACTCCGTCGTAGATCACGAAGGGCCGATTTTCCCCGCGGATGACCGATTCGTCCACCACCACCTTACTCACGCTCTGCATAGAGGGCAGGTCGTACATGATGTCGAGCAGGGTCTGTTCCAGGACCGTGCGCAGGCCGCGGGCACCGGTCTTACGTTCCATGGCCCGGCGGGCCACGGCGCGCAGGGCGTCCGGACGGATATCCAGCACACAGCCTTCCATGTCGAAGAGGCGCGCATACTGTTTGACCAAGGCGTTCTTGGGCTCGGTCAGGATACGCATCAGGGCGTTCTCGTCCAGTTCCTCCAGGGTCGCCACCACCGGCAGGCGGCCGACAAACTCTGGGATCAATCCATAGCGGATCAGATCCTCGGGCTCCACCTCGCGGAAGACCTCTCCCAGGCGCTTGGTGTCGTCCTTGCTCTGGACCTCGGCGCTGAAGCCAATGCCGCTCTTGCGGGATCGGTTCTGGATGACCTTTTCCAGACCCGCGAAGGCCCCGCCGACGATGAAGAGGATATTGGAGGTGTCGACCTGGAGATATTCTTGCTGGGGATGCTTGCGTCCCCCCTGAGGCGGGACCGAGGCCACCGTGCCCTCGATCAGCTTGAGCAGAGCCTGCTGCACCCCTTCGCCGGACACATCACGGGTGATGGAGGGGTTGTCGGATTTACGGGAGATCTTGTCGATCTCGTCGATGTAGACGATACCGGTCTGCGCCTTTTCGACGTCATAGTCACATTTGAGGAGCAGTTTCTGGATGATGTTCTCGACGTCCTCGCCCACGTAGCCCGCCTCGGTGAGGGTAGTGGCATCGGCAATGGTGAAGGGGACGTTGAGCAACCGCGCCAGGGTCTCCGCGAGAAGAGTCTTGCCCGAGCCCGTGGGGCCGATGAGCAGGATATTGCTCTTGGAGATTTCGACCTCCTCCTTGGCGCTGGCCACCTCCATGCGCTTGTAGTGGTTGTAGACGGCGACGGAAAGGACCTTCTTGGCCTGTTCCTGACCGATGACGTACTGGTCCAGGCTGGTGTTGATCTCGCGAGGCTTGGGCAGCTTACTGGTGGTCTCGGTAGCCGTCTCCTCCACCTCCTCGCGGATGATGTCGTTGCACAGCTCGACGCATTCGTCGCAAATGAAGACCGAGGGACCGGCGATCAGCTTGCGCACCTCCTGCTGGCTCTTGCCGCAGAAGGAACAATAAAGCAGCTTGCCGTCGTCGCTCTTACGTTGGCTCATCGGAATGGAATCTCCGCGGGTTCGATGGTCAGGCCCTCATGCTGGGCTCGCCTGGTAGGACCCAGGTAGGGGCAAACGATAGGCAGGCAAGAAATATGCCTCAGAACTTGGTCACCTTGGGTGCAGCGCGCTGCTCCAGGACCTTGTCGATCAGACCGTAGGCCACCGAATCCTCCGGCCCCATGAAGCGATCCCGTTCCGTATCCTCCGCCACCTTTTCCACCGGCTGACCGGTATGGTGGGCGAGGATATGATTGAGCTGATCGCGGATGTGCAGGATCTCCCGGGCATGGATATCAATATCCGTCGCCTGGCCCTGAAAGCCCCCCAGGGGCTGATGGATCATCATGCGGGAATGGGGCAAGGCAAACCGCTTGCCCGCCGCCCCGCCCGCCAGCAGCAAGGCGCCCATACTCGCCGCCTGACCGATGCACATGGTGCTCACGTCCGGACGGATGAAACGCATGGTGTCATAAATGGCCAGGCCCGCGGTCACGGCCCCGCCCGGGGAGTTGATGTAGAGATGGATGTCCTTGTCCGGATTCTCGGATTCCAGAAAGAGGAGCTGGGCCACCACCAGATTGGCCATCTGGTCCTCGATGGGCCCGACGATAAATACGACGCGCTCCTTGAGCAGGCGGGAATAGATGTCATAGGCCCGCTCACCGCGGGCCGTCTGTTCGACAACCATGGGGATGAGGCCGAGCCCCTGGGGGTTCCAGGCGCTTCGGGCATCGCCGGGGCGAATGGGGGAGATAAAATTCATGGCAATCCTACGGGAAGCAATCCCAAGGGGGTAAGAACGATCAGGCTGAGGTACCGGCGCCCATCAGTTGCTGGAAGCTTTGAGGCTCGTCCTCGACCAGGACCTGGCTCAACACCCAGTCTACAACCTGGGATTCGAGGGCCAGGGCCTCGATGGAGGCCAGGTGTTCCTTGTTGCCGTAGTAGTAGTCCACCACTTCCTGGGGATCTTCATAGGTGGAGGCCAGGTCGTTCACCGCCTCACGCACCCGCTCGGGGTCCGCCTTGAGGTCATTGGTCTTCACCACCTTAGCCAGAACCAGGCCCAAGGCGACGCGACGGCGAGCGTTGTCCGCGAAGAGACCGTCCGGCAGTTCCACCTTGGGGGCACCCCGCATATTATTGCGCATCTGCTCCTTGAGGGATTGAATCTCATCCGCGATCAGAGACTTGGGAATCTCGATCGGGTTGGTTTCCAACAGCAGGTCCATAACCTGGGATTTGACCTTGGCCTCGACCCGCTGCTTGAGTTCCCGGCTCATATTGGCGCGCACATCCTCGCGGAATCTCGCCAGGTCGCCGTCCTCGATGCCAAAGGCCTTGGCGAACTCCTCATCCACGACCGGCAGTTGGGGCTCGGCCACGGCATGCACCACAACGGTGAAGGAGGCCGGCTTACCCTTGAGGTGCTCGGCATGGTAAGTGTCGGGGAAACTGAGTTCCAGGACCCGCTCCTCGCCCACGGTGCCCCCCACCAGGCCCCCCTCGAAGCCAGGGATCATCTGACCACCGCCCAGCATCAGGAACAAATCCTTGGCCGTGCCGCCGGGGAAAGGCTCGGTCTCACCGGCCAGGGTACCGGAAAAGCTGATCTTGAGCCTATCACCCATCTGGGCGGGACGATCGACGTCCAGAAAGGTCTTACGTTGCTCACGCAGACGTTGGATCAAGGCCTCCAGGTCCTCGTCCCCCACCTCGACCACCGGACGCTTGACGCTGTTGCCTGCCAGGGGGCCCAGCTCGAACTCCGGCAGGACCTCGAAGGTAGCCGTATAGGCATAGTGTCCCGCTACAGGATTCATGTCGAGAGCAAAACTCGGCTTGCCTACCGGATTGAGACCCTCCTGAATCAGTGCCTCGGCGAAGCTGGACTGCATCATCTCACCCAGGACCTCGCTGCGGATCGGCTCCCCATAACGCAGACGCAGAATCTTCAACGGTATCTTCCCCGGGCGGAAACCCGGCAGCCGGGCGGAATGGGACAAGTTACGCAAGCGATCCTCGACCGCGCTCTCGACTTTCTCCGGCTCCAGGGCAACCGTCACGCGCCGTTCGAGCCCGGCCCCATTCTCCACTGATACTTGCATCTTTGTCTGGTCTCTCAAGGGATGGCGCCCGCCTCCTCCAACCCAGGGGCGGGACCCAAATTGGCATGCAGAGGGCGATTCGTTGGATTGGTCAGCTAGCTGCACGGCGGTTACAGGGCCACCGTCATCAAGCGATTAAGTATATCCAGCCCGCTCAATCGGTACCAGCCAAGCATGGCGTTGCGGGGTCCAAACGGACCTGTCCCGAACAGGCTATTGCGCCGAATGAAATGAAAAACCCGCAAGAGCGGGTTAGTGTACAGTCCAGGAACCGTTTAGGCTTGAAAAGGAATCAGATGATCTTGCCAATCCCAAGCGCATCGCAGATACGCCAAGTCATTGATAGATGGTGCCCAGGGACAGAATTGAACTGCCGACACGAGGATTTTCAGTCCTCTGCTCTACCAACTGAGCTACCTGGGCGTCATGACAGGGCGCGTATTACACCCCAGGACAGGGGTCGCGTCAAGCCGTGGGTGGACGGTACTCCGGCGGCGGGGCGCTGCCCTCGCCGAAGAAGAACTTTTCCATCTGATCCTCCAGGAATTTACGTGACTTGGGGTCCATGGGGCTGAGACGGTTCTCGTTGATGAGCATGGTCTGATGGCGCAACCAGTCCTGCCAGGCCTGGCGGGATACCTGGTCAAAAACACGCTTACCGAGCTCGCCAGGATAAGGAGGGCGATCAAGGCCTTCCGCCTCGCGCCCCAGCTTGATGCACTTAACCAATCGGGTCATAGAGTCCGTCTCTCCAGCAACAGGCATCGGAGGATGCCGGGTTCTTGATATCAGGTATTTAGACCTGCGTGGCCAGGATGGCCAGTGTGATTCTACCTGGGGGGTATGATTGCCGTCCGCTTGGACGGGGGTAGGGCTTTAGGAAAATCAATCCGCTATATCGATAATTCCGACGAGGGGCCAATGCCCTCCAAATCCTCATCCCCCATATCCCGGAGCAGGCGAAGGATCGGGGCTGGCAATCCAAGGTCCATTAGGGTGGTGTACCGGTACCACGCTGGGTTGTCACCCTCGGCGACAAGGGCCAATTGCCCGACCGGGGCCAGCCGTACCGGGCGCATCTCCAGCTCGAAGTGACTGAAGGAATGACGGCGGGGGTGCAGCTTTTCAACCAGCCGCACTGGATAGCCCAGGCGTGTCCGGCACCATTCATCCGGTTCCTCGTCCTCCCCGCACTCGGGCAGGCTCCAGAGGCCGCCCCAGATACCGGCTGGCGGGCGGCGCTCCAGCAGCCACTCTCCCCGCTGGTTGCGGAGCAGCAGAAACTGGATGACCCGCCGCGGCAGGACCTGGCGTGGCCGGCGGCCTGGATAGGCGTCGATCCGCCCCTCCGCCAGGGCCAGACAATCGTTCGCCACCGGACAGCGCTCGCAGCCAGGCCGAGTTCGGGTGCACAGGATAGCCCCCAGATCCATCATGGCCTGGTTGTAATCCCCAGGGCGACGGACCGGCGTCAGGGCCTCCGCCAGGCCCCAGAGGCGAGCCAGTACCTGGGTCTGACCCGGCCAACCCGCGATCGCCCGATGGCGGCTAAGGACCCGCTTGACGTTGCCATCCAGGATCGGCTGACGCTGCCCCGCCGCCAGGGACAGGATGGCCCCCGCCGTGGAGCGGCCGACCCCCGGCAGCGCCTGGACCTCCGCTAGGGTCAGGGGAAAGCGACCGCCACAGTCATCCCTCACCAGCCGGGCGGACCGATGCAGATTGCGCCCCCGGGCGTAATACCCCAGGCCGGACCATAGAGCCATGACCTCGTCCACCTCGGCGTCCGCCAGATCGCCAATGGTCGGGAAACGCGCCATAAACCGCTCAAAATAGGGGATGACCGTCGACACCTGGGTTTGCTGCAGCATGATCTCCGAGACCCAGACCCGGTATGGGCTGGGGTCCCGCTGCCAGGGCAGATCCCGGCGGCCATGGCGGTCAAACCAGGCGAGCACCCTCCCGGCAAAGTCCATGCCCGACTCAGCGCCCCAGCAGGGACTTCAGCCCCTGTTCCAGGCCCGGGATGCCGGTCCGCTGCTCCAACTGTTTCAGGGCATCCCCCTCAGAACCTCCCAACTCCCGCTGGATGCGGCGTTTGGCGAGTTCCTCCACCACCGGCCCGGGATCAATTTGAATCTGCGGCGATTGCAAGCCGCCAGTGACCCGCAAGGGAATGTTGATTCCCTCCACCTGCTTGAGGGAACTGCCAGCCGGCGCCTGCTCCACCCGCGCCAGCAGGGTCAGATCCAGCGCCTCCCGCGGCAGATCGATCCGGCCCTTGCCGTTGACCCGGAAGTGTCCCGATTCCACCCGCAGGTCCTGTGTATTCAGGATCCCCTGTTCGATCCGGGCGGTAGCGCCAAGTCGGGAAAAGCGGGTTCGCCCGCCTCCCTGGGGCTTGCCCGGCGGAGCCTGACCGCGAATCTGGGCTTCGATCCCCTGGACCAGGGCCTCGAGGTCGAACCCCTGGAATTGCCCCTCCGGCATCCTTAAACCAGCCCGTCCGGAAAGGCTGGCCAGCAATTCGGCCTTGGTCAGTCCCTGGCTCGTCAGCTCCGCCTCCAGATCGCCGAGGCCGCTCAGGGGGGACTCCTCACCCAGCAGAGCCCGCAGCAGATCCCCAAAACTCACCCCCACCGCCTTCTGGCGCAGGGAGATCAGGGGCACCGCGGGCCGCGCGTCCAGCTCGACCTCCCCACTCAGGGAACCGGAATAGAAGTGCGCGACCTGTTCACGCACAAGGAACTGGGCCTCCTGCCCGCTGAGGTGGCCATCAAACCCACCGAAGGTCAGCCCCCGCCAGGTCAAGTGGTCGATACGGACCCGGCCATCCAAGGCGATCGCCCC
>SBFV01000334.1 GCA_006227775.1 Gammaproteobacteria bacterium
CATCGGTTATTAGCGGCTCTGGGTGAGGATCTGGGGTACAACCGGGTCTCAGGGGGCCAGGCGGGCGATGGACCAATGGCCGTCCGCCTCCCGGCTGTAGGCGAAGCGATCGTGCAGGCGGTTGTCGCGACCCTGCCAGAATTCGATGCGGGACGGGATGACGCGGTATCCACCCCAAAAGTCGGGCAAAGGGATGTCCCCTCGGGCGAACTTGCGTTTGACCTGCTCCACTTTTTCGTCCAGCAAGGAACGGGAATGGATGACCTGGCTCTGGGGTGAGGCCCAGGCGCCGATCTGACTGCCACGGGGACGGGTCATGAAATAGGCCAGGGACTCGCGGGACGGAATGCGCTGGGCGCGACCGTTTATTATGACCTGGCGGGCCAGGGCCACCCAGGGGAAAAGCAGGGCGACCTGTGGGTTGCCGCCGATCTGACGCGACTTGCGGCTCTCGTAGTTGGTGAAGAAGACGAAGCCGCGCTGGTCGTAGAGCTTGAGCAGCACGGTGCGCAGCCAGGGCTGACCGCTCTCGTCCACCGTGGCCAGGCTCATGCCGTTGGGCTCGGGGATGCCGGTGGCGATGGCGGCCTCGAACCAGGTCTGGAACTGGCGCAGGGGGTCAGCGTCCAGGTCCTCGCTGGACAGGCCCTGAGCCATGGCGCGGTCCCGGAAGCGTTCGGGGGAGGTGATTGCGGCGGTGTCGGTCATGTACGGATCCTGCAGGTTGACGTGAAAAACACTCCCCCCGGGGACGATCGGCGTCCAGACTGGATAAGAGTGTCTTTCCTCACCAGGGGTGTGGCGAGACCCCTCGTGAAAGCTGGGGCCATTATCCCTGTTTCGGCGCGCGCTGGCAGGATCAGGATCCTGCCCAGCCCTGAGGTGAAGGAAATGCGAGCCGCGACAGGTTGCCAGGAGAACCCTCTCCAGCTCTCCTCCGGAAGGAGGCGGCGTTGTGAGGATCGCAAAATCGTTTTCGGTGCTCTCTCCTCTGGCCAGCCATGGCAAACCGAAAACGGAGCTAGGTGAGGTATAACATAAGCTGAATTGCTTCTCTCAACCAACCGTCTTGCCGCTTACGACCTTGAACCCCCTTAAACGCCTGGCGTCCCAGACCGCCATTTATGGTGTCAGCAGCGTCCTGGGACGCTTTCTCAACTACCTGCTGGTCCCCCTCTATACCTACAGTTTCCTGCCGGCGGACTATGGGGTGGTGGTGGAGTTCTATGCCTACATGGGCTTTTTGGCGGTGTTGCTCGCCTTCGGGCTGGAGACGGGCTATTTCCGCTTCCGGGAGGAGGGTGGACTGCCGCCATTGCTGGTTTTCGCCACCGTCTTGCGTTTCCTGATCCTGGCCAACCTGGGTTTTTTCCTCCTGGCCTGGACCTATCGGGAACCCATCGCCGCCGTCCTGCGCCATGCCGCTCACCCGGAGTACATCGCCTGGGTCGCCGCCATCCTGGCCCTGGACTCAGTGGGAGCCATCGCCTTCGCCCGCCTGCGGGCGGAGCAGAAGGCGGTGCGCTTCGCCCTGATCAAGCTGACGGAGATCGGGGTCAACATCGCCCTCAACCTCTTTTTCATCCTTCTCTGCCGCCAGGCCTTCGAGCGGGACCCGACCTCCTGGCTCGGTGGTCTCTGGGACCCGGCCATCGGCGTCGGTTACGTCTTCATCGCCAACCTGGCGGCCAGCGTCCTCAAGCTGATATTGCTGAGCCCGGAGATGCGCGGGGTGAGGGGGGGGTTCGATCAGGGACTGGCCCGTCGCTTGTTGGGCTACTCTCTTCCCATGGTGGCCATCGGTCTGGCGGGCATCGTCAACGACATGCTCGACCGGGCGGCGCTGAAGTTCCTGCTGCCTTACGATCAGGCAACCAACATGGCCCAGCTCGGCATCTATGGGGCCACCTACAAGTTGTCCATCCTCATGAGCCTCTTTATCCAGGCCTTTCGTTACGCCGGCGAACCCTTCTTCTTCGCTTATGCCCGCCAGGCGGGTTCCCGGCGCATGTATGCCGAGGTGATGACCTGGTTCGTCATCTTCTGCGTCTTCATCTTCCTGCTGGTCAGTCTCTTTCTGGACCTGTTCCAGTTCCTGATCGGCGCCGCCTACCGTGAGGGGCTCTGGGTGGTGCCCATCCTGCTGCTGGCCAACCTCCTGCTGGGCATCTATATCAATCTCTCCATTTGGTACAAGCTCACGGACCGCACCGGCCTGGGGGCCTGGGTGGCACTGGCCGGGGCACTGATCACCGCCACCGCCCTGTATCTGCTGGTGCCCAGGTATAGCTACGCCGGCGCGGCCTGGGCTCATCTGCTGTGCTATTCCTTCATGGTGACCCTCTCCTGGGCCCTGGGGCGGCGCTATTATCCGGTGCCCTACGATCTCAGGCGCATCCTCGGCTACATCGGCCTGGGCCTGGGCCTTTTCGCCGCCGCCCGCGCCCTGGATGCCTGGCTGGGAGTCCCGCCCCTAGCGGCGGGAGTGCTGTGCCTGGCGGTGTACCTGGGTCTGGTGTGGTGGCTGGACGGCCGTTCGCTGCGTCAGCGGCTGGGGGGGTAGCCTTCCCCGGGTGGCTGAATCCGGTCCACCCCTAAGATTTGGTCAGTGGCTTAGCCGTCAGCCATGGCGCCAAAGCGGGGCACGGATCGGACCGAAGTCCTCAAGCAATTATTCGAGGGCAGAAAGGACTTGTTCCGGGGCCTGGCCATTAACCACCGCCAGGACTGGAACCCCGCCACCCGGTGATACGGCTCGATTTGGCCTGTGGGGTGTTGGAGACGCGGGTGGGGCAGGACTCGCGCCTTGAGCGCCAGTTCCAGCTTCCAGGCCGGCTGGTGCGCTCTGTCCTGAGTCATGGACAGAAGGGCCTCCTTCTGTAATCATCGTGTTCTTTGACGATGCGGGCTGACCGGGGGTCCGCGCGAGACCTGAATATGTGGCACGACCTATGGGTAGCGCTGGCGCTCGTCTTCGTCATCGAGGGTATCTGGCCTTTTCTCAACCCGGCGGGAATCAGGCGCGTCTGGCGGACCATGGCCGAGCAGGACGATGCCTCCCTGCGCGTGGCGGGCCTCATCAGCATGTTGGCTGGCGTTGGCCTGCTCTATCTCGTCAATTGAGCCCTGAACCACCCAAATTCATTGCGCATCTTTCAATCCTTAAATCCGTTAAACCTCATCGTCGGGGGCCAGCCGCTACGACCCTGACGCTGATGGCCGCTTCCACCCTGGTGATGATGAATGCAAGCCCACCTTATCCCACCGATGAAAGCGCCTAGCCTGCATGGTCATCTCGGTCGGTCAGCTCCCGGACCGACGCCCTCGCCTGCCCGCGGCGGGTGGCTAGCTGACTGAATCGGTAGACAGCGAGGCGCGGATGCTAGAGGAACGCTGGCTGTTGCCGGCCGGTATCGAGGAGGCCCTGCCGTCCCAGGCCCGGATTATCGAGGGGTTGCGCCGCGACCTGCTCGATCTGTACCAGTCTTGGGGCTATGAACTGGTGATGCCGCCCTTCATCGATTACCTGGAGTCGCTGCTCACCGGCACTGGCCATGACCTCGATCTCCAGACTTTTAAGCTGACCGACCAGGAGAGCGGACGGTTGCTCGGCATTCGCGCCGACATGACGCCCCAGGTGGCGCGCATGGATGCCCATCAGTTGCGCCGCGCGGGGCCAACCCGGCTCTGTTACCTGGGCACCGTCCTCCACACCCGCTCCGATGGCTTCGCCGGGACCCGCAGCCCCCTCCAGGTTGGCGCGGAAATCTACGGCCACTCTGGCGTCGCCAGCGAACTGGAGATCCTGCGCCTGGTACTCCTGACCCTGGAGCGGGCGGGGATCGGCAATGCCTACCTGGACCTGGGGCACGTCGGCATCTACCGTGGCCTGGCCCGCCAGGCCGGCCTGAGTCCCGACCGGGAACAGACCCTGTTCGAGGCCCTGCAACGCAAGGCCATCCCGGAGGTGGCGGAACGGATCGGCGCCTGGGGCCTGCGGGGCCCGGTGGCGGACATGCTGCTGGCCCTGGCGGAGCTGAATGGCGACGACGCCCTGGAGCGGTCCGCCAAGGTCCTGGCCCCGGCCGACGCCGACGTGCATGAGGCCCTGGATCACCTCGCCCGGCTGCGGGATGGCCTCAACAACTGGCTGCCGGCGGTCCCGGTCCACTTCGACCTGGCCGAGCTGCGCGGTTATCACTATAAGACCGGCGTGGTCTTCGCCGCCTTCGTCCCGGGCTGGGGCCAGGAGATCGCCCGCGGCGGGCGCTACGACGACATCGGCAAGGTCTTCGGGCGCGCCCGTCCCGCCGTCGGCTTCAGCAGCGACCTCAAGGGCCTGCTGCGCCAGGGCCAAGGCCGGGGCCTGGCGGACCGCTACCGGCCACCCGCGGGAGTCTTCGCCCCCTGGTCGCCGGACCCGGCCCTGGT
>SBFV01000158.1 GCA_006227775.1 Gammaproteobacteria bacterium
ACCGGGTGGCCGAAGCCGATGACGATCTCCTTACGCTCCATGCGGGCGCGGATGTCGGCCTCCGCCTGGTCAGGGTTGTCATAGCGGCACTGGATGTCGCAGGCCACCTCGTTGGCGCCGCCGTGCTTGGGACCGCGCAGGGCGCCGATGGCGCCGGAGACGCAGGAATAGATGTCCGAGCCGGTGCCGGCGATGACGCGGGCGGTGAAGGTGGAGGCGTTGAACTCGTGCTCGGCGTAGAGGTTGAGCGAGGTGTGCATGGCCCGCACGTGCAGGTCCGAGGGCCTGCGGCCATGGAGCAGGTGCAGGAAGTGGGCGGCGATGGACGCGTCGTCGGTCTCCTCGTCGATGCGGCGACCGTGGTGGCTGAAGTGATACCAATAGAGCAGCATGGAGCCGAAGCAGGCGATGAGGCGGTCGCCGATGCCGCGCGCCGCCGCTACCGGCTGGGCCTCCTTCTCCGGCTCCAGGGTGCCAAGCACCGAGGCGCCGGTACGCAGCACGTCCATGGGATGGGCGGAGGCGGGGAGTTGCTCCAGGACGGTCTTGAGGGCGGCGGGCAGATCGCGCTGGGACTGCAGGTGGCGCTTGTATTCCGCCAACTGACCTTGGTTGGGCAGGATGCCATGGATCAGCAGATAGGCGATCTCCTCGAATTCGGCGTCGTCGGCGAATTCCAGGATGTCATAACCCCGATAGTGCAGGTCGTTGCCGGTGCGCCCGACGGTGCAGATGGCGGTGTTGCCGGCGGCGGTGCCGGACAGGGCGACGGACTTCTTGACCTTGGGGGCCGTAGCGGCTTGTTGCTCGCTCATGGTGTTACTCCGATGGTGCTGATGTGAGGTCTGGCCTCAGGTGCCGTTGAGGGGTCACCACCTGGGTGACGCCGTCAGCGGCGTCGAAAAGGGTACCTTCCTAGTCGGGTCGGGTGGCGACTGGCGGGGGACGCCGGAAATACGTCCCTGTAGGCTTGCCAGTCGCCACCCGACCCTCTCTGGCCCTCCTGGCCCGATGGAAAGCTGAAATGCAGTGGGCATTAACGCCAGGCTGGGGAGTTCAGTCCGCCCCGCCCCCGGCGAAAAGGGCGTCGAGTTTCTGCTCGAAGGCGTGGTAGCCCAGGTAGTCGTACAGTTCCATCCGCGTCTGCATCAGGTCCACCACCCCCTGCTGGGTGCCGTCGCGACGGATGGCCTGGAAGACCTTGAGGGCGGCCTGGTTCATGGCGCGGAAGGCGGACAGGGGGTAGAGCACCAGGCCGACCCCGACCCCGCCCAACTCCTGGGTGGTGAAGAGGGGGGTGGAGCCGAACTCGGTGATGTTGGCCAGCACCGGCACGCCCACGGCCTGGACGAACTGCTGGTACTGATCGAGCTCGGTCATGGCCTCGGGGAAGATCATGTCCGCCCCGGCCTCGACGCAGGCGCAGGCGCGGTCGATGGCGGACTGGAAGCCTTCCACCGCCAGGGCGTCGGTGCGGGCCATGATGACGAAGTCGTCGCGGGCGGCGTCGGCGGCGGCCTTGATGCGGTCGACCATCTCCCCCTGGGAGACGATGGCCTTGCCCGGGCGGTGGCCGCAGCGCTTGGCCTGGACCTGGTCCTCGATGTGGCAGCCGGCGGCGCCGGCGCGCATCAGGTCACGCACGGTGCGCTCGATATTGAAGGCGCTGGGGCCCATGCCGGTGTCGGCGTCCACCAGCAGGGGGGTCTGGGTGACGTAGGTGATGCGGCGCACGTCCTCGCAGACGTCGTGCAGGTTGCTGATGCCCAGGTCCGGCAGGCCCAGGGAGCCGGCGGCGACCCCGCCCCCGGAGAGGTAGAGGGCGCGGTAGCCGGTCTTCTCCGCCATGATGGCGTGGTAGGCGTTGATGGCGCCGACCACTTGCAGGGGCTGTTCGTCGCGGACGGCCTGGCGCAGCAGGGCGCCGGGGGACAAGGCTTCGGTCATGGTGGTTGCTCTGCTCTGGTTGTTGGATGAGGCGGACGCCGGCGTCAGTGCAAGTCCGCGCGCGGCTATGGGGTTCGGTTGGTGCCGGCTGGCCTCCGGGTCAGGGATCAAGCGCGGGGGGAGCGAGGAGATGGACGCCAGGCTGCCAGCGGCCGCGTTGCGGGCGGAGGGGGACGCCGATGGTTAATGGGTCAGGGGGGGCGGTGTTGGCAATTCGCCCGTGAGGCGCCTCTCCACCTGCTGGCGGGAGGCGCGGATATGGCGGCGCATCAGGACTTCGGCCAGCTCGCCGTCGCGGGCGGCGATGGCGTCGACGATCTGGGCGTGCTCGCGCAGGGCGGTGGGGGCCCGGGGTCCGGACATGCCGAACTGACAGCGATACATGCGCACCAGGTGGTAGAGGTCGTTGGCCAGGAGGTCCTGGAGGCGGCCATTGTGACTGCCGCGGACGATGCAGTAGTGGAAGTCCAGGTCGCCCTCGCTCTGGTAGTAGGCCAGGCCGTGGTCCTGGGCGACCTGGCGTTCATGGCGGGCGATCAGGTCCTGGAGTTCGGCGATTTCCTCGTCGCTCATGCGCTCGGCGGCCAGGCGCGCCGCCATGCCTTCCAGGGCCTCGCGCAGGTAGTAGAGGTCCAGCAACTGGTCGCTGGAGAGCTCCACCACCCGGGCGCCGACGTTGGGCCGGCGCACCACCAGGCTGGAGGACTCGAGCCGTCGCAGGGCCTCGCGCAGGGGGCCGCGGCTGATGCCGTAGCGCCGCGCCAGTTCGGGCTCGCTCATTTTGGAGCCCGGCGGGAGCTGGCCCTCCACGATCTCCCGGCGCATGCGGGTGAAGATCTGGTCGGCGAGGGTGATGTCCTGGTCAAGCATGGGGTGAGTGGCTATTTCCATCGCGAATCAAGGTGTGGTGCGCCCGGGCTGGGTGGCCGATGGCGGGGGATACCAATGAGGTTCTTTGCTCCCGGGCCGGGGGAGCGTCTGGCGGGAGACGCCGTGAATCCGTCCCTGGAGGCTTGCCAACCGCATCCTGGTGGTTGACACCCCCGCCAGTCGCTCCCCGCCCCTCCTGATGCGTTGTTCCAGAAGCACCCAGATCTTCCTGCCGTGGTTTTCCCGCCGGGGGCCTGCACTAGCCTCAGACGTGCTGCGCGTAGCCGATGGTCTGGAGCTTGGCGGTGATCTCGTCGAGGATGGCCGGGTCGTCGATGGTGGCGGGCATGTTGAAGTCCTGGCCATCGGCGATGCGCTTCATGGTGCCGCGCAGGATCTTGCCGGAGCGGGTCTTGGGCAGGCGCTCGACCACGACCACCTTCTTGAAGTCCGCCACCGGGCCGATCTTCTCCCGCACCAGGGCCACCAGTTCGCGGTCGATCACCTCCTCGGGACGGTCGACGCCGCTCTTGAGGACCACCAGGCCAACGGGGACCTCGCCCTTGAGCTGGTCGGCGGCGCCGATGACGGCGCACTCGGCGACGTCGGGGTGGGAGGCCAGGACCTCTTCCATGCCGCCGGTGGACAGGCGGTGACCGGCGACGTTGATGATGTCGTCGATGCGCGACATGATGAAGAGGTAGCCGTCCGCGTCCTTCATGCCGGCGTCGCCGGTGAGGTAATAGCCGGGCTCCGCGCTCAGATAGGAGTCGACGAAGCGGTCGTCCTTCTGCCACAGGGTGGGCAGGCAGCCGGGGGGCATGGGCAGCTTGATCATGATGCGGCCGATCTGGCCCGGGGCCTGTTCGTGGCCGTCGTCGTCCAGGATGCGCACGTCATAGCCGGGCACCGCCTTGGTGGGGGAGCCGGCCTTGATGGGCAGGGGTTCGACGCCCATGAGGTTGGCGGCGATGCCCCAGCCGGTCTCGGTCTGCCACCAGTGGTCGATGACCGGGCGCTGGAGGATCTCCTCGGCCCAATGCAAGGTGTCGGGGTCGCAGCGCTCGCCGGCCAGGAAGAGGGCGCGGTAGCGCGACAGATCGTATTTCCGCAGGAACTCGGCCTGGGAGTCGACGCGCTTGATGGCGCGCAGGGCGGTGGGGGCGGTGAACATGACCGCCACGCCATGCTCGCTGATGACCCGCCAGAAGGCGCCGGCGTCGGGGGTACCGACGGGCTTGCCTTCATAGACGATGGTGGTGCAGCCGTAGAGCAGGGGGGCGTAGACGATGTAGGAGTGGCCCACCACCCAGCCGACGTCGGAGGCGGCCCAGAAGACCTCGCCCGGCTGCATGGCGTAGAGGTGCTTCATGCTCCAGGTCATGGCGACGGCATGGCCGCCGTTGTCGCGCACCACGCCCTTGGGAATGCCGGTGGTGCCGGAGGTGTAGAGGATGTAAAGGGGGTCGGTGGCGGCGACGGAGACGCAGCCGTGGGGTTGGGCGCTGGCCATGGCCTCTTCCCAGTCGATGTCGCGGCCTTCGATCATCGTCCCCGGTTCCTGGGGGCGGCGCAGCATGACGCAGCGCTCCGGCTTATGGCT
>SBFV01000328.1 GCA_006227775.1 Gammaproteobacteria bacterium
CGCGTGCGTCGCTAGCCGCGTGTTCGTGCCAACCTCGAGCCAGTTGGCCCCGCGATAGCCGATGCCGGAGAACCGACGCGGAGCGACAAATGGGTGGAGGGGGGAATAGACCCTGAAAAGCCGCTTCGCTACCATGCAGCCCTTGCTGACACAACGAACAGGTGCAGAGTGCAGATTCCCTCCCATCCCGCCGAGCATTGCGTCGCTATCCTCGGTGCCAGCCCAAAGCCGGCGCGATATGCCTATCAGGCGCTACGGTTGCTGGACGACATGGGCTACCGCGTAGTGCCCATCCATCCCCATTTCGAACGGATCGATGGGATTCCGGTGGTAGACAGGCTGGCCAACATCCAGGAGCCTGTCCATACCCTGACCCTCTATGTAGGACCCGAGCGCAGCCAGGGCATGATCCCGGACATCATCGCCCTCCGGCCTGGACGGGTGATCTTCAACCCGGGTACCGAGTCCTCCTTGTTGGAGGATGCCCTCAACGCGGCGGGAATTCCCAGCGAGCGGGCCTGCACCCTGGTACTGCTCCGAACCGGCCAGTTCTGATTAGCGACCACGATGAGTTACCTGGACCATATCCACGCCTGTAATCGCTGGGACCCCAGCCAATTCGTGCCCTTCCGGGTCGATGGAGAGCGGGTGGGGCTAATTCGCCGGGACTTCTTGCCCTGCTTGAAGGACTGCCCGCAAGTTCTTGCCTGGTCTGAGATGGGGGTCGATTGGGTCCACCCGGCCACCGGCCTGGAAGAGCGCTCGCTGATTCTTCACCAAGTGCTCGAAGGGCTTCATGCCCGAGGTCTGATCGGCCATATTCACGGCGAGCGCTATCCCGTCGCCGGCCAGGACCGGCTCCGACCGCGCCTGCTCATCGACCGGTCGGCGGCAACCTATTTCGGTATCCGGGCTTATGGGCAACACCTCAACGGTTTCGTGCGTGACGGGGAGGGCTACAAATTGTGGGTGGCCCGTCGCGCCGCCAACCGCCGGGTTTTTCCCAACCACCTCGATCACCTGGCCGCCGGTGGTCTTCCCTGGGGCCTGGATCTGACGGCGAATATCCGTAAGGAGTGCCGCGAGGAGGCCGGCATCCCCGAATCTCTTTCCCGCCAGGCGATCCCGGTGGGTGCCATCTCTTATTGCGTCGACGGCAAGCATGGCCTCAAGCCGGATGTCATGTATTGCTACGATCTGGAGGTACCGGCGGACTTTCAGCCGGTGAATACGGATGGCGAGGTGGCGAGTTTCGAACTCTGGCCCATCGAGCGGGTGATGGAAACCGTGCGAACGACGGTGGAGTTCAAGCTGAATTGCAATCTGGTGATTATCGATTTCTGCATCCGGCATGGCCTCATCGGTCCGGACGAACCCGACTATCTGGCGCTGGTGCGGGGACTGAGATCGCCCTTGCCCTGAACATCCCGGCAACACCATGACAGCTTTTTCGACTCCAAACCGCCGCGTCACCCCCACCGTGTCCGTCGGGGGGGTCCGGATCGGCGGTGGCGCCCCCGTGGTCGTCCAGTCCATGACCAATACGGATACGGCGGATGTCGCCGCCACCGTCAAGCAGGTCGCCGAACTGGCCCGAGCAGGTTCCGAACTGGTGAGGATCACGGTCAACAACGAGGCCGCCGCCCGGGCCGTGCCGGCTATCCGCGAGGCCCTGGATGGGCAGGGGCTGGACGTGCCCCTGATCGGGGATTTCCACTTCAACGGCCACCGCCTCCTGACGGATTATCCCGCGTGCGCCCAGGCCCTGGCCAAGTACCGGATCAACCCGGGCAATGTCGGCCGGGGGGAGAGGCGTGACACACAGTTCGCCACTCTCATCGAGCTGGCCCTGCGCTACGACCGGCCGGTGCGGATCGGCGTCAACTGGGGCAGCCTGGACCCGGAACTGGTGGCACGGCTCATGGACGCCAACGCCCGCCTCGCCAGGCCGGAGCCGGTCCAGGAGGTGACTTACGAGGCCATGGTCCAATCCGCCCTGGACAGCGCCCGCCAGGCCGAGGCCATCGGGCTGCCGGCCGATCGCATCGTCCTCTCCTGCAAGATGAGTGGGGTCCAGGACCTGATCACCGTTTACCGTCGGCTGGCGGCGCGGAGCCCTTTTGCCCTGCATCTGGGTCTGACCGAGGCGGGCATGGGCGCCAAGGGTATCGTTGCCTCTACCGCCGCCCTGGCGGTCCTGCTGCAGGAGGGGATCGGCGATACCATCCGCGTCTCCCTAACCCCCGAACCCGGCGCGCCGCGTCAACGCGAGGTGGAGGTTGCCCAGGAGATCCTCCAGGCCATGGAACTGCGGGCCTTCGCCCCTCAGGTCACCGCCTGTCCGGGCTGCGGCCGCACCACCAGCACCGCCTTCCAGCAGTTGGCCCTGGATGTCCAGAATCACCTGCGCCAGCGCTTGCCGGAGTGGCGCCAGCGCTATCCGGGGGTGGAGACCCTGCGGGTAGCGGTCATGGGCTGCGTGGTCAATGGCCCGGGGGAGAGCAAGAACGCGGATATCGGCATCAGTCTGCCTGGGAACGGGGAAAGGCCCGCCGCCCCGGTCTTCATCGAGGGCCGGAAGGTGGCTACCCTCAAGGGAGAGGGCATCGCCGAGGCCTTCGTCCAGATGGTGGACCGCTACGTTAGGGAGCGCTACTCCCGTTCCTGAGGGGCAGGCCCAGGGACGATGCCGGCATGGTCAGGGTCAATCCGGCATGATCGAGATCACCCGATGATGGAACTCGGTTGAGTCCGGCGCTACCGGGAGCCCATCGGCGTCGGCGTACTGGACAAGGGCGATGATCAGGGGCGGGAGCCCGGCGGCGGTAATCCGGCACTGCTGACCATCTGTCGAGATCACCGGGTGGCGCAGGGCCTCGGCCATCTGGCGGGCCACGGGAGCTGGTCCCTGATGGCGGTAAAGGGCCTCGTTCAGCAGGATGGCGGTGCGGGAATCCACCCGCAGGATGCAGCGTCCCTCGTCCTCCGTCAGCTTGAGAAGTCCGTTATAGGAACGGGTCTTGCCGGTGCTGGAGCCCCACTGGGGGGCCAGATTGCGCAGGAAGGCGATCAGGCCGCGGTCCACGATCAGGGCGTTGGCCACGGCACGCAGGCAGCGGCCGTTGGCCGCCGCCAGGGAGGCGTTATCCATGGGGATTCCTCGTCGTCAGGGGTCGAAGCAGCTCTTGCCGTCGGAAACCTCGGCGCCGCCGGATAAGCGCTCTGGCGGCGCCTTGCCACGCTCACGACTTGCCGTTGTTCGTTCTCTTCGCGCATTTCTCCCGGGTGTTCTTGACCTTGGCGCTCTTAACCTTGCCCTTGCCGTTCCCGGCGGTTCGCGCGGGATCGGGCTGGTCGGGAGCGGTTAAGGTGCCGTTCGAGGTCTTATCTTTCGCCAAGGGCTTGCCACAGGGCAGGTAACCGCCGGGGTCCGCGAAGCTGTCGTCCTTGAGGGCGGCACGAATGGCATCGCGCAGGGTGGTGAGGACCTTGATGCGGGCGAAGGGTTTGTCGTCGGCCTCCACCAGGGTCCAGGAGGCGGACTCGGTACTGGTATAGACCACCATGTCGTTGACGGCGATGCGGTAGAGGGGGGCCTTGTCGCGATTGCGCCAGTCTTCCGCCGTGATCTTGTACTTCTTGTAGGGCACGGCCTCCCGGTCCTTGAAGCGACGGAGTTGTTCCTCGTCGCTGACCTGGAGCCAGAACTTGCACAGGACCACCCCACTTTCTACCAACTGTTCCTCGAACTGATTGATCTCATCATAGGCCCGGCGCCATTCGGCCTCGGTGGCGAAGCCCTCGATCCGCTCCACCAGCACCCGGCCATACCAGGAGCGGTCGAAGATGGAGATGTAGCCGGCGCGGGGGATGTGCCGCCAGAAGCGCCAGAGGTAATGATGGGCCTTCTCCTCGTCGGTGGGCGCGGCGATGGGGATGGCGCGATAGAGGCGGGCGTCGATGGCGTTGGTGAAGCGACGGATGGCGCCGCCCTTGCCGCCGGCATCCGCCCCCTCGAAAACGATGACCAGGGAGCGGCGGCGCTTGTAAGCCTCCCAGCAGAGGCCATTCAACTCCTGTTGCAGCTTGATCAATTCGCTGCGGTAGATGTCCAGGGCCAGCTTTTGCTCCAGGTCCAGGTGGTCCAGCACCGTGACCTGGGCTTCCGGGCTGTCCGGTAGTGCCAGTTGGCAGGCGGTATGGGGCGGTTCGATGGGGGGCGGCTCGCTCAGTCGCTCCTTGATGGCGCGGAGCAGGGTCTTGCCCATGGTCAGGTCGCGGTAGCGGCGGTCGCCGGCCTCGATCAGGTACCAGGGCGAGATACCGCGGTCGGTGTGGCGGATCATGCGCTCGGCCACGTATTCGAAGTGGGCGTAATGCTCTTTCTGTTTGCCCTTCTGGGGCAGCATT
>SBFV01000245.1 GCA_006227775.1 Gammaproteobacteria bacterium
CGCCTTGGAGAAACTGTCCCTTCCGGCCCTCACCCGGCGTCTGGCCAAGCTGGAGGGGGTGGAGCGGGAGGAAATCACCATCATCGCCAGCGATCCCACCGACGCCGATGCCCCGCTGCCAGGTATCCGCCTGGACTTCGACATGAAGCTGATCCTGGATTACCACAACCAGCATATCCTCAGCCGTCAGGCATTGATCGGCTTGCTGGGCGGCTTCGGCCCGACGGTGGCGACATCCTACGACCCAATGGCCGGGGCAGAGACGTCCGGCGAGGGGCGGAACCTGCCCCGGGGAGAAACACCCCGATGAGGTCGGATATCGAGATCGCCCGGGAGGCCAAGCTCCACCCCATCGTGGAGGTTGCCGCCGGGCTGGGCCTGACTACCGAGGAACTGCACCTCTACGGCCCCTACATGGCCAAGGTCCCGCTGGGGGTCATGGAACGGCTGGCGGAGCGGCCCGACGGCAAGCTGATCCTGGTCACCGCCATGACCCCCACCAAGCACGGCGAAGGCAAGACCACCACGACCATTGGCCTGGCCCAGGCCCTGGCCCGCCTGGGCCAGCGCGCCGTCGCCGCCATCCGCGAGCCCAGCCTGGGTCCCTGCATGGGCCTCAAGGGCGGGGCGGCGGGAGGTGGCTACGCCCAGGTGCTACCCATGGAGGAGATCAACCTCCATTTCACCGGCGACCTGCATGCCGTCACCGCCGCCCACAACCTGCTGGCGGCGGTGGTGGACAACCACCTCCACCAGGGCAACGAGCCGCAGATCCACCCGCGCAAGGTGCTGTGGAAGCGGGTCATCGACATGAACGACCGCGCCCTGCGCAGCATCCTCATCGGTCTGGAGGGTGGCGGGGCCAACGGCGTCATGCGCGAGGACGGCTTCGATATCACCGCCGCCTCCGAGATTATGGCCATCTGGGGCCTGGCGTCGGATCTCATGGACCTCAAGGCGCGCATGGGTCGGGTGCTGGTGGGTTTCGACGGCCTGGGTCGCCCCGTCCAGGCTGCCGAACTGGGTGTCCAGGGGGCCATGGCCGCCCTGATGAAGAACGCCATGCACCCCAACCTGGTGCAGACCATCGAGGGGGTGCCGGCCTTCGTCCATGGCGGTCCCTTCGCCAACATCGCCCACGGCTGCAACACCCTGGCGGCGACGCGCCTGGCCCTCAAGCTGGCCGAGGTCACCGTCACCGAGGCCGGCTTCGGCGCCGACCTGGGGGCGGAGAAATTCCTGCATATCAAGTGCCGCACTGGTGGCCTGGCCCCCAACGCCATGGTGCTGGTGGTGACCCGTCGCGCCTTCCGCCTCCATGGCCTGGCCAATGTCGCTAAGCACGTCGAGAACCTGGGCCTCTTCGGGGTACCGGTGGTGATCTGCCTCAACCGCTTCCTCGATGACGGCGAGGACGATCTGGCCGAGGTTCTGGCCGCCTGCCGCGACTTGGGGGTGCCAGCGGAGATCGCCGACTATCGCGAGGCTGGCGGCGCGGGCGGACTGGAACTGGCCGAGCGGGTATTGGCGATGGCCAGCCCTCATCCCGGTGCTGGCACTCGCCCTGGCGCGGGTGGTGAGGGCGGTCAGGCCCGCTTCACCCCCCTGTACGACCTGGACCAACCGCTGGAGGAGAAGGTCGAGATCCTCGCCCGCCGGCTCTACGGCGCCGATGGCGTGGACTTCTCCAGCGAGGCTCAGGCCCAGTTGAAACATATCGCCAACTTGGGCTACGGCGGACTACCCATCTGCGTCGCCAAGACTCCGGCCTCCCTATCCGACGACCCTAAACGCCCTGGCCGACCCAGGGGCTTCCGCCTGCACGTCAAGGGCGCCAAGGTCTCCGCCGGCGCCGGCTTTGTCGTCATCTACACCGGGAGCATCATGACCATGCCGGGCCTGCCCAAGCGCCCCGCCGCCCAGGACATCGACATCGATCAGTACGGCACCATCAGTGGCCTGTTCTAAGGAGGGCACCCCTGGGTCAGCCGCTATTCGGAAACCACAGATTCCCCCGCCAGGGGGTAAGCGTGGCGGCCCGGACGATGAAGGCCGCCTTCCATCTGCCTTTGACCACCCAAAGAGTACGCCGATGAAATCTCTGAACGCCTTGGCGACCATCGCCCTAGTGGCCTTGCCGGCCCTTGCCATGAGCTCCCCCTATGCCGTCTATGAGAGCGAGAGCGACTTCGATACCGTCCTCGACGCCGCCAAGAACGCCATCGCCGAGCGTGGACTTTATATCAATAATGTCATGCACTTGGGCGAGATGCTGGAACGTACCGGCAAGGACCTGGGCATCGGAGGCCCTATCTACCGTCGTGCCGAGTCCATCGAGTTCTGCAGCGCCACCCTGTCGCGCAAGATGACAGAGGAGAACCCCAACCGTTTGGTCAACTGTCCCTTCATCCTCAGCATCTACACCCTGCCTGGCCAGGAGGGTAAGACCTACATCGTCCACCGCAACATCCCCACGGAGGAGACCGCCAACAGCGCCGCCATGCGCGAGGTGGCGGAGATGCTCAAGGGCGTCGCCGAGGGAGCGGCTTCCTGGTGATCGCCGTTCATTGCCATGGCCGAATGCCATGATCTAGTATCAGCGCGCGACTGGCGGTCCTTACCGCCCTTTGGGTACAAGTGGAAAGACAAGAGGAATATGCAATGAAAAATCTCAGAACCCCGATTACCGCTTGCGTCATTTGCATCGGTCTCAGCGGTTGCACCGCCACCACGGGGTCCAATCAGGCAACGGGTACGGCGGTGGGCGCCACGGGTGGGGCCCTGGCGGGTGCCCTCATCGCCAACAGTACCGGTGGTAGCCCCTGGGTGGGAGCCCTCATCGGCGGGCTTGCAGGGGGTCTGATAGGGGGTGCCATCGGTGCTCAGCTTGACGAGCAGGAACGTCAAGCGATGGAGGCCGCCATGCAGCGGGCCACGGTGGCGAAGGCGAATCAGAAAATCGCCTGGACCTCGCCGACACCCTCCAAGAAATCGGGCAAGAAAACGACTGGCTACGTGATCCCGGGCGAGATCTATACCAATGCCGCCGGCCAAAAATGCCGCAATATCGAGCAGGTAGCGGAAAAGGACGGTCAGACCATCCAGGGCAAGACCACCGCCTGCAAGACGGAAAAGGGCTGGACCGAGGCGGCCGTTTAGTCCCTTTCAGCCTTTCATGAGGCGGGCAGGGATGCCTGTCTGGCTCCCTTCAAGAGGGGGTGCGCTACCCACGGCGCTTTGGTTTTCCGCCTTATCCTCGTATTGGGCCTCGCTCTAAATTAGTGGGCCTTGCCCGGGAAAACGCAAATCGCCTTGCGACGACTTTGATTTCATTCCGTCCATGTCGGGTGCTGACCTTGTTATGATTTCCTCAGCTTCCGCCTTGGATATCCTGCCAATGGGAGGCGATGGTGAAAAGGACACTGGCGGTAGTAACGGCAGTGCTGTTTGGTGCCATCTCGATAAACTGCGTTTCGACGGGGCCCCAACAGCAAGCCGGCAATGGGACAAGCAGCCAGGGTAGCGGTGGCCTGGGGGCCAGTATTTTCAAAAGCTTAGCCAATATGGGGCACGCCATCGGCAACGCCATTGGCGGTGTCCTGGATCAGGTGGAGCGTAGGATGTTGGCCTCGGCGACCCAACGCGCGGCCAGTGGCGAGGCCAATCAGCGCATAAGCTGGCAATCCCGTTCGAGTGAGACAGGCAAGGTCACCAGGGGTTATGTCGTGCCCGGTGAAATCTATACCCAGGCCGATGGGCGAAAATGCCGCGATATCCTACAGGTAGTCGAAAAGGACGGCAAAGCTATCGAGGCAACCACCACCACTTGCCAGCAAGGCAAGGGGTGGCGGGAGGTGGCGTTGTGAGATGCGGGCCTGAGCCCTAAGATCATGAGCTCAAACCGTCAGTGGGTCGATCGGCCTGATCAGAAGTCCTTGACCTGCTGGAAAGGAGCGGAGCCGACCGTTTCCCCCGTGCGCAGGACGGCTACGGCGCCGGGGTTGAGTTGCTCCAGCTTCGTCAGGGTTTGCTCATTCCGCGCGATATGCCGCAGTCTCTCCGGGGTGGCCGAGGCCAGGGAGGCGGGGGGTTTGGCGTTAAACTCCGCCAGCAGCCGGTCGATGTCCTGGTTGCCCTGGAAACTGACCTTGACGATGCCCTGTTCCACGGCGTCCAGGTTGAAGGCGCGTTCGCCAAATTTGGCGTTCAGGGGCTTGATGACCACCGAGTTGAGCAGTTCGGCGAAATTACCCGTATTCCCGGCGAAATCCACTTCGTATACGGAGATGCCATCAGTGGTGTAATTGCGGAAATCCACCCGCAGGATGGGCCTCAAGCCAATCAATTCCTTTTTGAGCAGGACCCCAACGTCATAGCTGGGCAGGCCGATCACCCGCAATTGGTAGATCTTACTGGGGCTCATCAGGTGCTGCTGGAAGAAGTCCTTGGAGAATTCGGCGCCGATCAGCCGACCCACGTCCTGCACCGCTTCATCCTCCGTGGCCCAACTGTGGCGGCGAGGGATCTGGTTGTTGAAGTAGATTTCCTCCCCCGTGTGATTGTCGACGCACTTCACGGTCCATGAGGTGATGACGTGCTTTTTGACGCTGACCCCCGAGGCCTTGAGCGTCAGGGTGCGCACGTCGAATTTCACCTTGCCGTAGATGGAGAAATCCGCTTCCTTGAGATGGGAAACGGAAATGGTGGCCTCGACCTGGTCTTCCATGGTAGATGACTCCATCATCTCCGCCTTGAGTTTTTTGCTCATCTCTTCGGACCAGACGCGGTAGCCGAAGGCGGAGATGTGTTCCTTGAGGATGTTCTCCGCGATTTCCGAACGGCTCTCCCAACTCCCCCGTTCCACGTCCTGGGCGAAGATGGCGACCGATATTTTCGGATCTCCATACTGACGGATGTAACCCACCCGGGACGAGCGGGACATTTCCTGGAGGGCCGCCTCGACGCCGGTGACGTAAACCTCGGCTTGGAGGAGCAGGTGCATAAAGCCATCCTCACCCAGCCAGGGATCGCTTTCCTTGATCACCCGCTTGATGAGGCCCGTGGATTTGCTGAACACCCGGTCCTCCAGCAGCACATAGTTTTCCACCAGGGTGTTACTGTCGATGAAGGAGCCCACCGCCTTTTCGATGACCTGACGCCGCGCGTCCTGCCGCAAGTCATCGAGCATGATCCCCTGGTCGCGTTGATAGGCTTCCGCGTTGGGATCGGCCAGGCCCTCGGCGGTTACCCGAATGGTATCGGCCGCCAGTAGGGGCAGACCCGGCAGCAGCACCAGGGTCAGGAGCAGATGGCGGAGAAGAGGGGCGATGAGGTGGCGCATGCTCGGTGCTCCATGGGTGCCTGGCCCACCCTACAGCCTGGGTGGGCATCAGGGTCCTGGTGTCACCCAGGAAATTGGGGTTCAACCATCGTTAAGGACGCAACTGGGCGCCACCACCCTGAGCCTCGGGAGGCATGGTGGGAACCGGGCCAGGACCAACAGGGACATTGATGGGTTGTTCGCGGATCTCGGTACTGCCCCCGAAGCCCCCCATGCCGGCAGATCCCGTCTGCGCCTCCCGGAAATCATCATGCTGGGCGCCGATGCCTTCGACCTCTACGACTTCGTTGTCATACTGGATACGACGCTTGAGGACATCCTGGACGAAGCCAAACTTGAGGCGCATCTTGACGTAGGCATCGCCATTCTCGTCCCAGCGGTAACTAACCAGCTCGGCACCATAGATGGCGGCCATCATCCTGGCGCGGATATCGTCGGATTGCAGGATGTAATCCCGCACCGAGGTATTGCTGTCGATCTTGAAGCCGATGACGGTCTTGGCCAGTTGCTTGTAGGCGTCCATTTCCGCCGCCCGCAGGGCGCGCAGGGGGCCAGCCATTTCCGGGGTGGAGGTGGCGAAGCCGACCCGTTGAATGGTCTGGCCGCCAAAGTCGATGTTTCTGCCGATGATATTGGTGACCCGGCCCAGTTTTATGCTGGCCACTACCTGAGCGATGTCCTTGTCCGGATCGTAGATGGCATCGGTGTACTCAATGCCTTTGATGGCCGCCGCGGTCTTGGCATCCACCGTCACTTCCTGGGCGACCAGGTCCTCCACGCGTTCCCGGCTTCGCACCTTGAGACCAATCACGCTCTCCACGATCGCCCGCTCCGCCGCCACCTTGGCGGCATTGACGGTCATCAACTTCTTATTGCCGGCAAGGGCCACTTGGGCGCCCAGCACCAAGGCCAGGGCGGTGATGGCGAAAGGCAGGAATTTTTTCATCATCTTCAGTCTCCTTGTGTCAGTTTATTGTCATTTGGCTTGGCGATGGTCTTCAGGGTATCGTCCGTAGATCTCCGCGCTCGGGGACCGGGTCCAGGTCGGCGGGTATCGGGCTACGTTGGGCAACCCCAGCCTGACCGCCTCAGGGTGAGCGGACGCCGTCACCAGGATAGCTCACCAGAGTAGCAGGACGGCCCCACCCGCGGGGGGGATGGATTGTTGTGGCGCGAGTCGTTTTACCTCCTCGGAAGAAAGATGGATCACCTTGAGATGAGGGTGGTGGTTGACCAGGACCTCAAGCTGGCGCCGTTCGTCATCGGTGGAAGGCTTGGACGGGTCCAGGAGCTGGGTACCGCCGCCGGGGGTAGGTATCGCAAGGTCCTCAGGCTGGGTCCCGACCCCAATGGTCGCCACCGGGGCGCGGGGTGGCGGTCCCGAATTCGGAATGGGGCCGAAACGAACGCTGGATCCCTGTTGGCCGTAAGGTGCCAGGACGTTGGGGACGGCCGGAGCACCCTCTTCGCCTTGGGCGATAGTCTTGGGGGGCGATGGTGGAGTGGGGCTGGAGGCTCCGTCCGGAACGGAGGCCGAGCCCGACGCAGGACCCGTGCCCGACGCGGAGGCCGAGCCCGTGCCGGTGGCCGGGATAGAGCCTGGAGTGGCGCCCAGGCCGCCTCCAGTGCCGCCTAGGCGCTCGAAGCGATCCACCTTGATGACACGTCGGCCATTTTCCTCGACGATCCGCGCCGTCAAGCGGTATTCACCATCCTGGCTGCCCGCCTTTAGTGCGTCCAGCACTTCCCGGTTGATATCGACAAGCTCCTGGGCGTTGCGCTCCATCATGGCGCGGTTACCGGTCCACCCTGGGACCGGCACCGCCGCGAGCGCCATCAGGACGCCAGCGCGCGTGATGGCGCCCATCGTCGTCCCTACCACTCCCCTGGCTTTAGGGCGCGGCCGCCGCCAGTGAACTCGGTGGCCCGTTCAACCTTGGGAGGGCGATTGCCGCCACCGCCGCCGCCACCGCCGCAGATTTCACGCTGGGCGCGCCGGAGGCCTTCCTTAGCGTCAAGGAGGCCGGGATTCAACGCCAGGGCCTTCTTGTACATATCGACGCTGGCCTTGCAGTTGCCCTGCATGCGATAGATTTCCCCCAGGTAGTAGAAGGGCATGGGATCGGCCGGGGCATATTCGGTCGCCCGTTTCAGATGGGTTTCGGCCGGACCATATTCACGCATCTTGAAATAGAGGATGCCCGCCCGCGCATGGGCCCCCCCATGGCTAGGCTGGACACTCACCGCATCGAGATAGGCGTTCAGTGCCTGGCGATTCATGTTCATGGCCTCGTAGGATTTGCCGAGACCATAGAAGGCTTCGCCGTAACGGGGGTCCAGGCGGGTCGCCTCCAAAAAAAAGGACACGGCGCTCTGATAATCACCCGCGTCATAGGCCGCCCGTCCCCGGTTGTAGTTATCCACCGCCGCGCCGTCGCCGGTCGGCATGGTCTGGCAACCCATGAGCGTCAGGCTCAACAGCAGCAGCATAAAAAGTTTGCGCATCTCGTCCTCCCCTGTGTTCGATGACTAATGGTGGTGAATGAAACGGAATCGGGTAACCGCACTAACTATATATCAGCGACAAGAGGGCTGCCGAAAGCTTTCCAGGTCGACGGAAGCTGCCGTGGCAGCCGCCTGACGCAGACCCCTTGGATTCGCATGACCCCAGCGACCGCTCGGCGCGGAGGAGAATCAAGCCTGGGAGGACTGGCCCCCCGGATTTACCTCCCATGCTTACCTGCTGGAGTCACCCAGTCGTCAAGGAGTGTCCGGCAGGGTCGTTCCTACAAGGATTGCTTCAGGGCGATGGGGAAATCCTGGATGGTCTGAGGCTTGGTGGTGGTCGGGGTCTGCTTATTGCCCGTGAGCTTCTTGACCCGCTCGCTCAGATAGAGATCGAGCTTATTGATGGTGATCCGGCCGTCCTGGGTGTAATCCGCCGCCCCGTCGATGCCCTCCACCAGGGCCTTGGTGAAAGCGCCATTGCCCCATTCCGCGTTTTCCAGGGAATACTGTTTGCCGGTGGAACTGGCGAAGACCACCACCCCATTCTCGGCGGAGGTCAATTCGTTGATGACGCCAGTGATGTTAGCGACGTTGCGGCGCGTGCCCATGATATTGCCCGAATGGCAGGTATCGATAAAGGCCAGGGTCTTACCCGGCAAGGCGGACAGGGTATCCCGGACGTCATACCAGGGTACCGCGGTACGCCGGAGCCGCTCCGGATTGGCATCCTTGGTCAGGTAGTAGTAATTCCCATCCGGATCGTTCTCCCCATGGCCGGAGATGAAGAGCACGGCGACATCGTTGCTGGTGACCTCGGCCCGGAGCCAGTCGAGACCGTCCAGGAGGCTGTCCTTGTCCGGGTTCTCGAGGATACGAATCTGTGCCTCACGATAGAGGCCACCGGACTGGCGTTGCAAGGCGGCACCGAAATCCCGGGCATCCTTGGCGGCAAAGACCAGGTCCAGACCTTCCGCCTCATAGTCGGAAACGCCGGCGATCAAGGCATAGAGCTTGGGCTGGATGACGAAACTCTCCGGCTGGCCGCCTTCCCATCGCAGCCGAATCGACTCCGGGGGGGAGGCGCCAAAGCCGTTTTCGGCTACCAGGGTGAGGGTCAGATCCCGGCCCGGCAGCTCGACCTCCATGACCTGCTCTCCCTCGGTTGCCAGGGTCGTATCGGTCGCCTCCGTCTGCGCGGGTGCCGCCTCTTTGTCCGGCATAGCCGCCGTCACCCGTTGCAGGCCGCGACGGGCGTCCAGGGGACGGCCATCCACCAGCACCTGGAACTGCTTGAGGGGCTCGCCGCCGGGGTTCTTGACGCGATAGCGCAAGGTCAGGGGCCCCTGGCCGAAGGGGTCACCGTCGCGGGGACTGAGGATCTGGACCAGGGGGGGTAGGGCGGCCGCCACTTTCTGGCCGGCCAGGGTACGTTCACCCTGGTTGTTGGCCAAGGTAATGGCTTGACCTTCATCCAGGGTGTCGAGGAGGTTTCCCACCACCTGGGGACGGTAGAAGCGCTCACGAAAGCTGCTGACGGGATAGAAATCCGCGGCCTCGACCTTGGCCGGGGCCTTGCCGACCAGGGTCCCCACCTTGGGGGGCGCCTGGGGGGCGGCCCGCTGGGGAAGGACCTCGAAGGCAAGGTATTCCAAGCCCCTGACGACGTTCACGGGGATCGAGTCGCCGGCCGGTACCTGGCCGATGACCTCGATCAGCTCCTCGCGGGTCTGAACGCGAGCGCCGTTGACCGTCTCGATCTGGTCACCAGGCCGGATACCCGCGGCCTCCGCCGCCGAGCCGGGGACGACGTTGAGCACCGTCAGGCCCGCGCCCATTTCCACCCGGTTGAGATGCCAGCCGATGAGGCGGTCGCCGCCGGGACTGGCGTCGTAATACCCGCCCGGGCTCCAGAGCACCCATTCCCGGGATTCCCGATGGACGAAGAGGGCGAGTAACTCCTGACCATCGGAGTAGCGGAACCAACGGAGGGTGCCATCGCCGCAGGCAGCCACCGCCAGCCGGCCATCGCCGCTGATGTTGACCCCCCACGCCGTATCCTGGAGGGGGGTCTGCCAGAGGAGCTGACCCTGGCGATCGTAGCGGCGCAGATACCAGCCGGTACCGAGGACGAAACTCTGGCCATCGGGGGCGATGGCCAGGGCCCGGGAAGTCTCGTGGGAAGCCAGGGACAGGGGCTTGCCATTCAGGCGGGGAGAAGCTGAGTTCTCCCAGTCGCTGACCTTGAGGTTGGGGGCCTTGACGCGGGGGGCCGTCAAGGGCCTGATGCTCAGGCCCCGACGCGCCACCTCGTCGAGCCCTCCCAGCCCCAGCCCCTGTTCCTGGCGCCACTCGTTGAGGGCCTTGCGGACCTGGGGACCGGTGGTGCCGTCGATGGCGCCGGGGTCGTAACCCAGTTCATCCAGCCGCTGCTGGAGCAGCCAGGTCTCGTTGATCTGGCCCTCGAACAGCCGCTTGGCATCGATGTCGAACATCACCCCCTGTTCACCGCCATAGCCCAGTCCCACCGCCACCCGCCGGCCATTGGCGGAGAGGCGGAAATGGTCCCCGAGCTTGTTGCGCAGGTCAGGGATGGAGGCGCGATGATGCTGGAGGACCTCCCCCGTGGCGCTCAGCCGGAACCAGGCGGGGTCATTGGTGCCGACCAGCAGACCGCCCCGCGCCAGAGGGCGCAGGTCCGCCAGGCTGTTGCCCGTGCCCGTCCAGAAACGCCGCTCCCCCTTGCCGCCCTGTTCCCACGCCAGGACCGGAAACCTGCCCTCCCGCTGGTAGCGACCGCCGGCGAAAAGGCGCTGACCGTCAGCGGACCAGGCCACCTTGCTCAGATCCCCGTTATCGAGACCCTTGACCCCCGGCTGGTCCAGCGGGCGAAGATCCTGTCCGGATAGGATATTCACCGCGGCCTTATCCGCCAGACCGACGGCGATCCGGCTGCCATCCGGGGAAAAGGCGACGGCGAAAGGTTCCTTGCCACTGGGTGGGACGCGCTTGGCGACAAGGTCGAACTGGGGATCGTAAAGGCGGACCTGGCCATCCAGCGAACTGGTCACCAAATGTCCCTGGGGTCCGAAGTCGCACCAATGGCTGGCGTCGCCGTAATGACCGTCACTGACAACGGCTTGCCAGTCGTGTGTGGACCAGACGCGGATCCCATCGCCGCCCAAGCTGCCGGCCAGGTAACGGCCGTCCCGGGAGAAACAGAGGTGATTGATGACGTTCGGCAAGCCCGGCAGGTGGCGGCGCAGTTCCCCGCTGGCCCGATCGAAGAGATACAGCAGATAGCTGCCATGGCCTTCCGTCCCCGCCTGGGTCGCGCCCCCTACCGCCAGCCACTGCCCGTCTGGCGAGAGGGCGACGGCATACAGCCTGCCCTCGTCCCCTTCGCCGACGGGCACCCGCAGGGTCTTGAGCAGGGAACCGTCGGCCAGGCTCCAGATGCGCAGGGTCTTGTCGTCCGAAGCGGTGATGAGCAGGGTACCGGCCTGATCACCGTCGATGCGTTTGATGGGTCCGGTATGCATGCCCGTTTCGAGCCGTAGGATCGGGTCGGTTGGCAGACCCGTCGCCCCGGCCGCGAAGGGCGCCAGCAGCAGGGCAAGGGCCAGAACCAGAAGCCCCTGGGGGTGTCCCCCTAGGGGCGAAACCAGGCGATGAATGCGCATCGAGATCTCCTTAGCCGTCCACTCGTTGTTCCCACCAAAACCGATCATCCCTGGGTATTGTTACGGATAGGTCTATAGTATAGCCAGCGCGGATCAATCTTCGGTTGTAATGAGCCTGGTGGCGTCTGGCGGGGGACAAGCTGTAGGGTCACGACAGGATTGATGGCCGCATCTTCGCCTTCGACAAACCAGTCAGATGTCC
>SBFV01000188.1 GCA_006227775.1 Gammaproteobacteria bacterium
GTCAGGCGGTCAAGTCGCAGCCGCTGGCGGCCATCGAAGAGGCGCCGGGAGCCCACCCAGACGGCGGCGGCGCTGCCGAGGCCGGTGCCGGCGGTGATGAGGAAGAGGATCATCATCTGATACTTGGCCGCCTCCATGGGGGGGCTGCCGGAGAGGATCTGGCCGGTCATCATGCCCGGCAGGCTCACCAGGCCGGCGGCGGCCATGGAATTGACGATCGGAATGAGGCCGGCGCGCATGGAGTCGCGGCGGATGTCGCGGATAGCGCACTCCCAGCTCTGACCCAGCAGTAGGCGGCCCTCGATCTGGCCGCGGCCCTCCCAGGCCTGGCGGCTGAGGTTGTCGAGGGCGATGGCGATGCCGCTCATGGTGTTGCCCAGGAGCATGCCGAGGAGAGGGATGAGGTACTGGGGCTGCCACCAGGGCTCCACGCCGATGATCAGGGTCAAGGCGAGAAGGATGACGCTGAAGGAGGAGAGAAACATCGAAAGGGTGCCGATGCCAAAACCCCAGGCGCCGCGGTAGCGGTGCTTCTGCCGGGCCATGACCTCCCAGCCGGCGACCCCCAGCATGATCAGAGTCCAGAGGCCGATGAAGGCGAAGCTGGTCTGGGCGAAAAGAAAGTTCAGCACCAGGCCGATGAGGCTGAGCTGGATGGCGCTGCGCAGGGCGGCGATCAGGACGCGCTGTTCCACCCCCAGATGCAGGCGCCAGGAGAGGAGGGCCAGGAGCAGTACCAGGCTGGCGGCGAGGCCAAGGTCGAGGGGGCTGAGGTGGATCAGTGTCATGGGGCGGTCTCCTCCTCCAGGAGGTTGCCGCGGATGATCAGCCGGCGGGCGCCGGTCAGGCCGGGCGTTGGTGCGGCCAGGCGCTGGCGCTGGTCCGGATCGTGGCTGACCCAGAGGACCGGGGCGGATTGTTCGCGGCGGTAGTCCTGGATCAGGGCCTCGGCCCGGTCGCGGTTGGGAGGGTCAAGGTTGGCGGTGGCCTCGTCGAGGAGCAGTGCCTGGGGCTGGAGGGCGAGGAGGCGGGCCAAGGCGAGGCGCTGTCGCTCGCCGGTAGAGAGGCGGGCAACCTGCCAGTCCAGGACCTCGGGGCCAAAGCCCAGGCGTTCGAGGAGACTCGAGTCGAGGTTGGCGGGAAAATGGTCTCCCACCCGGTCATACCACCAGAAGGACTCCGCCGGGAGCAGGCCGACGCGGCGGCGCCACTCCGGGGCGGGGAGGACGGCGCAGGGGATGCCGTCCAGCCAGACCTCTCCCTGGTGCTCGTCCAGGTCGGCCAGGGCGCGAAGAAGCAAGCTCTTGCCTGAGCCTGAGGGGCCGGAGAGGAATACCAGCTCCCCCGGGGCGAGGCTGAGGTCGATGGGGGCCAGGTTGCGGGTCTTCAGGCCCTGGAGTCGCAGTGCGGTCATGTCCTAGGGATCACCAATCAGATTGTGGCCGCTTCGGGTTGGGTGATGCCTGGCGGGAGACGCCGTGAATACGTCCCTGTCGGCTTGACGACCACATACCTGCGGTCGAAACCCCGCGAGGCATCCCACGACCTTCCCTCCGCGCACCGCAATGTGACGTCCATCGGGTATCAATCCGCCCGCCGGGTGAAGATGAGATCCCAGACCCCATGCCCCAGACCTTGGCCACGCCGTTCGAACTTAGTCAGGGGGCGATCCGCGGGGCGGGGAGCAAACTGGCCGGGGCCGGCGGCGTTGTGAAAGTGGCCCGCGGCGGCGGTCAGGACATCCAGCATCTGCCGGGCGTAAGGTTCCCAGTCGGTGGCGGCGTGGAAGGTACCGCCGGGGCGCAGGACCCGGGCCAGCTTGTCGAGGAAGTCAGGATTGAGGATGCGCCGCTTGTGGTGGCGCTGCTTGGGCCAGGGGTCGGGGAAGAAGAGATAGACGCCGGCCAGGCTAGCTGGGGGCAGGCCGCGGTCCAGCAGTTCCACGGCGTCCTGACGCAGCAGGCGAAGGTTGGTGAGGCCGAGTCGTTCGCCGGCGAGGAGCAGGTGCCCGATCCCGGGGCCGTGGACCTCCACGCCGAGGAAGTTGCGCTCGGGGTGTCGCTCAGCCAGGGTCACCAGGGTCTCGCCGTTGCCAAAGCCGATCTCCAGCCACACCGGGCGCTCGTCGCCGAAGATGTCCGCCAGGTCCAGGCACTCGCCAGGCTCGCGGTCGATGCCATAGCGGGGCCACAGATCGGTGCAGGCACGGGCCTGGGCCTGGGTGAGGCGCCCCTGGCGGAGGACGAAGCTGCGGATGGGCCGCCGGGGGTGCTGGGTCCCGGGCGCGGCCTGAGGGACAGGCAATGAATCCCGCCCGGAGATGTCAGCATCGGGCTTGGGTGTACCCTCCGCCTGCCTTGGGCGCTGACCAGCGCTGTCATCCTCCTGCATTGCTCTCTGGCCACTACTGCCATCTTCCCGGCCGGGGAGGATGGGGACGCATTCCAGACTGCTTGTCCCCGAGGCGAGCGGGAGGGTGCTCAGAGGAAGAGCCCTTCCACCGGCGAGGAGGCGGGGGCGAAGCACTTGGCGGGCATGCGGCCGGCGAGGAAGGCCTCGCGGCTGGCCTGGATGGCCTTACCCATGGCGCTGGCGATGAGCACCGGTTCGCGCGCGGCGGCGATGGCGGTCAGGGTCTGCGCATGGTGCTGGAACTTGCCGGTACCGACCAGGAGGCGGGAGCTGAAGGTGCGAACGGTAACGGAGAAGGTATCCGAATTAAGCGACGGAATGGACATGGTGACTGCTAAGCGTGACTGGGCGTGGTTAAACCAAGTCCGTGGGCGGGCTGGGGGTTGGGGGCTTGGGCGAGTCAGATGGCCTTGTCGCCGTTCTCGCGCACCAGGGCGTAGTTGGTGCTGCGCACCCCTCGCACCAGCATGGCGGTGTCCTCGCTGGCGACGCCCAGGCTCTCCAGGGCCTCGGCCGCCAGGCGCAGGCTGGCCTCTACCGCCTCGGGGAAGGCCTTATTGGCACCGGCCTGGATGAGGGCGAAGCTGGTGTCGAGGTCCCGCGCCCGGGCGACGATGATGGCGTGGGGAGCCAGGTCGCGGATGAGGCGGGTGGCCCGCAGGGCGGCCTTGCGGTTATCCAGGGTAATAACCACCAAGTCTACCTTGTCGATCCGGGCCGCCAGGAGCAGATCCACGTCGGTGACATCGCCGTAGTAAACCGGGTGGCCCAGCAAGCGGAATTCGTCCACTCGGGCGGGCTCCATGTCGAAGGCCAGGTAGGGTACGCCGCTGCTGGAGAGGATGGTGCCGACGGTATGGCCCACCCGGCCATAGCCGGCTACCAGGGCGCGGGCCTCGGTCTCCGCCCCCGCGAGGGAGAAGCGGTAGGCCTCCTCCGGCGTGGCCCCGGATACGGGGACGCGCGCGGCCAGGGCGTCGCCAACCTTCACCAGGAGGGGGGTGATGAGCATGCTGAATGAAATGATGCCCACCGAGAGGATGAAGGTCTGATCATTGAGGATGCCCATGGCCTTGGCGGCGCCAAAGAGGACGAAGCCGAATTCGCCGCCCTGGGAGAGGATGAAGGCGACGCGTGTCGCCGTCTGACGGCTTTCGCCAAAGGCCAGGCAGAGCCCGAAGAGGACGATAATTTTGATGGCGACGATGGCGATCACCTGCCCCAGGAAGAACAGGGGCGCCGCCGCCAGGGCGCCGACATCCACCGACATGCCCACGGCGACGAAGAAGAGACTCATGAGCAGGCCCTTGTGGGGCTCGATGGCGGCCTGGATCTGCAGGTTGTAACGGGACCCTGACAGGGCGACGCCCATGAGAAAGGCCCCCAGGGCCATGGACATGCCCGCCTCCTCCATGGCCCAGGCGGCGGTGAAGACGGAGGCCATGGCGACCAGAAAGAAGGCCTCGCGATTGTTCTGGCGCGCCAGCAGATCGAGGATGCGGGGAATGACGTAGTACCCGGTCGCCACCACCAGGGCGACGGCGACAATGACGATCAGTACCTGCTGGAAGAGGGGCATGTCGCCCGACAGGGTGCCCACGTCCCCCAGGATGGGGATCAGGGCGAGCAAGGGGACCACGGCCAGGTCCTGCATCAGCAGGATGGCGAAGGTGGTCTGGCCGTGGGGGCTGGCGATTTCCCCCCGTTCCTGCAGGATCTGCATGACGAAGGCGGTGGAAGACAGGGCCAGGGTCAGGCCAGCGAGGACGTCGATACCCCAGTCGGGTTCGGACAGGTGCATGAGCAGGGCGATGAAGCCGCCGGACACCAGGATCTGCAGGGATCCCAGGCCGAACATGGAGCGGCGCAGGGACCAGAGGCGGTGGGGATGCATCTCCAGACCAATGATGAACAGCAGCAGCACCACGCCGAGTTCGGTGAAGTGGCGCACATCCTCCACATGGCTGGTGACGGTAAAGCC
>SBFV01000009.1 GCA_006227775.1 Gammaproteobacteria bacterium
CAGCGCGCCAGGCGCCTGTGAGGAGATGAGTCTACTCAGCTTGAAGCATCTTATCCACAGGCGGATGGTCGGGTTGGAACAAGCAGCATTCCTTGATGACATTTGACCCCCTGCTGGGTGAAAAGTATAATTTGCGATCTTTTTTCGGGGATAGGATCCCCGCACAGACCAAGAGCCTGGCACGCCGCGCCGGGCGAATAAGGGGAGCTTCCTGCGATGAAAAGAACTTTTCAGCCTAGCCGCATTAAGCGTGTGCGTACCCATGGTTTTCGCGCCCGCATGTCCACTCGCAATGGTCGCAAGGTCCTACAGGCGCGCCGAGCCAAGGGTCGGGCAAGACTCATCCCATAGGCAAGTTCCTGCCCCCTCAAGCGGCACCAGCGCCTGCTGCCTGGAAGCCGGGCTCGACATTCCCAAAGTCAGCCCGTTTACTTCATCCGATTGATTTCAAATGGGTATTCGCGAAACACAAACGTTATGCGGACAGCCTTTTCACGATCCTGGCAAAAGAAAAGGTTGACCCTACCCCAAGGCTGGGACTCGCGGTCGGAAAAAAGGCAGTCAAAGGAGCGGCGAATCGGAACCGGCTGAAGCGGATTATCCGTGAGTGTTTTCGAAACCATCAAAAGGATCTGGCCGGCCTCGATATGGTGATCCTGTGCACACCACAAGCCAAGGAGGCAAGTAATACCTTGCTGAGGGGTTCTCTCCTGAAGCTCTGGGAAGGCATGATTCGGGAGAGACAATGAGAGAGCTTTTAATCGGCCTGATCCGGGTATATCAATACCTTTTCAGTCCCTGGCTCGGTCAACACTGCCGATTCCACCCCAGTTGCTCCCATTACGCCGTGGAATCCATTCGAGTCCACGGCCCCCTGACCGGATCCTTACTGGCCCTCAGGCGACTCGGGCGTTGTCATCCCTGGCATGAGGGGGGATACGATCCCGTACCCCCGCTCCCATCCCCCTTCCAGTCTCATCTGAACACTGTTATCCCCTCGAAGGACGACGACCGCCCTCAACCACCATCCACCATCGATGTGACAGGCCATGGATAATTTGCGACTCGTTCTCTTCTTCACCCTAGCCGCGCTTCTGTTGTTGCTGTACCAGGCTTGGGTACGGGATTACGGACCTATCGGCAGTCAAGCGGTAACCCCACATACCGCGACAGCGGCTCATACCGCAGCAGCTACTGGCGAAAGGGATATAAAGGAGTCCTTGGGAGGGCCGAAAGAGATGACTGAAGCCAGTATCGCCACGGATGGCCTAGTCCCGGTCCCCGGTTCAACCGCTTCGGCTAAGGCCCCTATGCCAAGTACGGAAACGATACGTATCGAAACTGACCTGCTCGCTATAGAAATTGCCCGGGTTGGCGGTGGAATCGTCAGCGCCCGACTCCTGAATTACCCCCAAAGCCCGGCGAACCCAGAGAACAAGTTCCAATTGCTGAAACCGGAACCACCCAATCTATTTATCATCGAATCGGGCCTTCGCGGTCCCGAGACCGGACCCCTGCCCGCGGACACCCGCAATCTTAAATTCCAATCCGCCGAGTCATCTTTTGTCTTGCAAAAGGGACAGGATTCACTGGAGGTGTTATTGACCTGGAGCGATCCCGCTGGGGTCGAAATTCATCGCCTTTACCGTTTTACTCGGGGCAGTTACGTAATCGACCTGACCCAAAAAGTGGTCAACGGAACCGATTCAACCCTGGCGGCACGCGCCTATACCCAGGTGATACGGACCGAACTCTACGATCCCGAGGCGTCGAGCTTCATCTATACCTATACGGGAGCCGTTTATTACACCCCAGAAGCCAAATATCAACGGGTATCTTTCGACCAAATGCGTAAAGAACGCTTGTCGCTGGAAGCGACAGATGGCTGGGTAGCCATCATCCAGCATTACTTTCTTGCCGCCGTGCTACCTCCCGCAGGCAAGAATCAAACCTTTTTCACGAGCGCCCGGGATGATGGCAGATATCTGATCGGAACTTACACGGCACCCGCCACCATCGCTCCCAGGTCCACTCATCAGTTCGAGGAGCGCCTCTTCGTCGGCCCCAAACTTCAGGACACCCTGGCCTCGGTGTCACCTGGGCTGGAATTGGCGGTCGATTACGGCCTTCTGACCATCATCGCACAACCCATATACTGGCTGCTTAGTCAGATACATGCTTTGGTCGGCAATTGGGGATGGGCGATTATCATACTGACCATCCTCATCAAGGCAGCCTTCTACAAGCTCTCTGAGACCAGCTATAAATCCATGGCTAATATGCGAAAGATAACCCCACGCATTCAAGCCCTGAAGGACCGGTTTGGAGATGATAAGGAGCGCCTTAACCAAGCCATGATGGAAATGTATAAAAAGGAGAAGATCAACCCTCTGGGGGGATGTCTGCCCATCCTGATCCAGATTCCGGTCTTCATTGCCCTTTACTGGGTCCTGCTAGAGAGCGTGGAGATGCGACAAGCCCCCTTCATGCTATGGATCGACAACCTGTCCGCTCCGGATCCCTATTTCGTACTACCCCTGATCATGGGTATCTCTATGTACGTCCAGCAGAAGCTCAACCCCGCGCCACCGGACCCAATTCAGGCCAAGGTGATGATGAGCCTGCCCTTTGTCTTTACCATCTTTTTCGCCTTTTTCCCCTCGGGCTTGGTACTCTACTGGGTCGTCAACAACCTTCTTTCCATTGCACAGCAATGGTATATCACCGATAAAATCGAAAAGGCGGCCGCCCAGCACTGAGATCCGCGGCCCAACGACTGTTCAAACGCTGAACCTTCGGGTCGTTCAGACTTGTCGGCCGAAACAATCGTGGCTATCGCTACCCCGCCGGGCTTTGGTGCGGTAGGTATCCTGCGGCTCTCAGGAAGCAGCGTACGAGAAATTGCCTTAGCGGTGATTGGTCAAGTGCCTGAACCACGGCAAGCCCTTCTTGCCTGGTTCCGGGACAAAAACGGTGCGGCTCTCGACCAAGGCCTGGCCCTTTTCTTCCCCGCGCCCAACTCCTTCACCGGCGAAGACGTGTTGGAATTCCAGGGGCATGGTGGGCCACTGCTCTTGGATTTGTTGCTACGCCGACTCCTTGAACTGGGGGCAAGGCCGGCCCGACCAGGAGAATTCAGCGAACGCGCATTTCTCAATGGCAAACTCGACTTGGCCCAAGCCGAAGCGGTTGCGGACCTGATCGCGAGCGGGACCGAAACCTCCGCCCGCCTGGCCGGTCGTACGCTGAATGGCGATCTCTCTCGACGGATAAGTGCCTTGGTCGAGGAAATGATTCGCCTACGCACCTATATCGAGGCCAAGCTGGATTTCCCCGACGAGGAGATCGATGACCGTGCGGATGGGATCATCATGCGGGATATCGACTCCCTGCTTGAACGTCTTGAAGCCATCCACTCCAGTGCGCGCCAGGGTTATCTAGTGCGTGAGGGTATACGGGTCGTCATAGCTGGTCCCCCCAATGTCGGCAAGTCCAGCCTGCTCAATGCGCTCACCGGTAGCGAAGCCGCCATCGTCACTCCCATCCCAGGTACCACCCGCGACCTTCTTCATCAGGAGATCCAGATCGATGGCCTACCCCTGCATATCACTGATACCGCTGGGTTACGTCATGCCCCGGATCTGGTGGAACGTGAGGGCATTCGTCGAGCACGGGATCAGATCGCATCAGCCGATGCCATACTTTGGATAATTGACGATAGTCACGGAAACGACGAGCCGGAACCACATCTACAGGGGCTGGGACTCCCGATGAACGCCCATCTTATTCTGATTCGCAACAAGATCGACCTTAGCGGTCGCCCGCCGGGCCTCACGCGACTACCGGATCACCTCGAGATCGCCCTCTCGGCGTTAGACGGGACGGGACTGAACACCCTGCGGACGGCTCTGAAGGAAATCGCTGGCTACCGAGAATCGACCGAAGGGACTTTTCTGGCCCGTCGCCGCCACCTAGATGCCCTGCACAAGGCCCAGATTGCAATTCAACAGGCCAGAGCAATGCTTAAGGGTAAAGGGGCTGCAGAGTTCATTGCCGAGGAATTACGCCTTGCCCACCGAGCTCTGGGCGAAATTACGGGCGAGTTCACGCCTGACGATCTGCTAGAGCGAATATTCTCCAGTTTTTGTATTGGCAAATAGCCTCCACGATACCACTAAAACCTAGCGGCTTTGGTTTTTAGCGCGAAAACAGCAGCCCATGTTTTTCGATCAGGGTGGCTGAAAAGCTTTTATGGTGGTGAGCCTGAAATACACCGGCAGCTTCTTACATCATCCGGGGCGGGGCGAGACCATGCATGAAGTTAACGGTTCTGAATGCCAGCCAGAAGGCTGAAGCCGTCATACAACAAGACAAAAGCAAGAAGAATCA
>SBFV01000321.1 GCA_006227775.1 Gammaproteobacteria bacterium
AGAGGAAGGCGGCATAGGCCATGCCGCTGCGACAGGTCGCCGGGTCGCCCATGCCCTCATACCAGGGCAGCAGGCTGTCCCGGGCATGTTCCAGTCCTGACCAGGCCAGGGCGTCGGTGAATGGGTTGGCCTTGCTGGAGACATAGGATTCCAGGAGCTGGGTGAAGGCGTCCATGCCGTTGGCCGCCAGCACCTGGGGCGGGCAGGTGGCCAGGAGGTCGGGGTCGATGACGGCATACTGGGCGACCAGTTGCTCATCGCGGAAGGACTTCTTGTAGCCGTTCTCTCCATGCAGGCTCAACACGGCGTTCTTGGTGGCCTCGGAGCCGGTGCCAGCCGTGGTGGGCACTGCGATGAAGGGGGTGGCGGGGCCTTGGTAGGGCAGCTCCGGACCCACCCCTTCCAGGTGGTCTTGCACCGAATTCCCCGGTTTGAGCAGGCCGGCGATGGCCTTGGCCGCATCCAGGGCGCTGCCGCCGCCGATGCCCAGCACGGCGGCGAACTGGCGATCCCGGTAGCTGCGAACCGTTTCGTCCACCAGGTCGGGGGAGGGCTCTCCGGGGACCTGGACGGTCTCCCAGGCGAAACCCGCTGCCTTCAGTTCGGCCGCCAACCCGACCCAGGCCGGGCTGGCCAGGAAGGAGCGGGCACCGGTTACGAGCAGGAAGCTTTGGCCATATTGGCCGAGAATGGCGGGCAATCTCGAGAGGCTGCCCGCGCCGAATTCCACCCGCGGCAGGCGGGCGAGGTTGAAAGCGATGGCCACTGGGGGCTCCGGGAAATCGTGAGGACACCCGATCCTACGGGCATTTGCACGGGCTGAAAACCAAGGCCGGGTTCGCCGCCGGAGGTCAGGCGTTGAGGCGGTCGGCCGGGCGGCATATAATTCGACCCGCAAATCTTCTAGCGGGATGGGTGTAAGCCCGTCCCGCTTGTCACGTCTGTACCAGGAGCCATCTTGTCTGCGTTCGCCCCCGCCCTGCTCGCCCTCGCTGACGGTTCGGTGTTCCGGGGGTACTCCATCGGCGCCGAGGGTAACGGCATCGGCGAGGTGGTCTTCAACACCTCCATCACCGGTTACCAGGAGATCCTGACGGATCCGTCCTATTGTCGCCAGATCGTCACCCTCACCTATCCCCACATCGGCAACGTTGGCGTCAACCCCGAGGATGAGGAATCTCCCGCCATCCAGGCGGCTGGCCTGATCATCCGCGATCTGCCCCACCTGCCCAGCAACTGGCGTCACCGGGAATGCCTGGAGGATTACCTGATCCGGCATCGAGTTCCTGGCATCGCCGACATCGATACCCGTCGCCTGACCCGTATCCTGCGCGAGAAGGGCGCCCAGAACGGTTGCCTCCAGGGCGGGGACGCCATCGACGAGGCCGCTGCCCTGACGGCGGCGCGCGCCTTCGCCGGCCTCAAGGGCATGGACCTGGCCCGGGAGGTGACCACGGCCAGCCCCTACGAGTGGAACCAGGGGGTCTGGCGGTTGGGTCTTCCCCCCCGACTGGCTCAGGGTGACGATCCGGGCTTTCCCTATCGGGTAGTCGCCTACGACTTTGGCATCAAGCGCAACATCCTTCGCATGCTGGTCGAGCGCGGCTGTCGGGTGACCGTGGTGCCGGCCCAACTGCCGGCGGCGGAGGTGCTGGCCATGCGGCCGGACGGGGTCTTTCTGTCCAACGGGCCGGGGGACCCCGAGCCCTGCGACTATGCGATCCGCGCCATCGGCGAACTGCTGGAGACCGGCATCCCGCTCTTCGGGATCTGCCTCGGCCATCAGTTGCTCGGCCTGGCCTGCGGGGCACGGACCCTGAAGATGAAGTTTGGCCATCACGGCGCCAACCACCCGGTTCTGGACCTGAAGACCGGCCGGGTCATGATCAGCAGCCAGAACCACGGCTTCGCCGTGGACGAGGCCAGCCTGCCGGCCTGCCTGGAAGCGACCCACAAGTCCCTGTTCGATGGCTCGCTGCAGGGCATCCACCATCGGGAACGACCGGCCTTCAGCTTCCAGGGTCACCCGGAGGCCAGCCCGGGCCCCCACGATGTCGCGCCGGTCTTCGATCACTTCATCGACCTGATGCGCGCCCGGCACGTCTGACGGGAAAACCCGGGCCTCGGCGCGCCAGGACGCGCCGGCGTGGGGGGGGGGCCAGTCCTCGCCGCAGCCGCCCCCGGGGCCCGAATGCCGCCTTTTTCCCCGGCCAGTGGCGGGGGTGAGTGGTGGGCGAGTTGGAGATTCAAGGGTCCCGCCGGTTGGGGGGGCCACGGCACATAGGCCAGCGGCGGGGCCGACGGGGTCCCGCCGCGGCGAGAAGTTGCATACCGCCTGAAAGAATATGCCCAAGCGTACCGACATCCACAGCATCCTCATCATCGGGGCTGGCCCCATCGTCATCGGTCAGGCCTGCGAGTTCGACTATTCCGGCGCCCAGGCCTGCAAGGCCCTGCGTGAGGAGGGCTACCGGGTGGTGCTGGTCAACTCCAACCCCGCCACTATCATGACCGACCCGGAGATGGCCGACGCCACCTACATCGAGCCCATTACCTGGACCGCCCTGGAGCGCATCATCGACCGGGAGCGCCCGGATGCCCTGCTACCGACCATGGGCGGCCAGACGGCCCTCAACACCGCCCTCGACCTGGTACGCCACGGCGTCCTGGCGAAATACGGCGTCGAGCTCATCGGCGCCTCCCGTGAGGCCATCGACAAGGCCGAGGACCGGGACCTCTTCCGTCAGGCCATGCGTCGCATCGGCCTGGATATGCCCCGCTCCGCCATCGCCCACAGCCTGGAGGAGGCCATCCAGGTCCAGGCTCCCGTCGGCTTCCCCGCCATCATTCGCCCCTCCTTCACCCTGGGCGGCAGCGGCGGTGGTATCGCCTACAACCAGGAGGAGTTCGAAACCATCTGCGCCCGCGGCCTGGACCTGTCACCGACGCATGAACTGCTGATCGAGGAGTCGGCCCTGGGCTGGAAGGAATACGAGATGGAGGTGGTGCGCGACCGGGCCGACAACTGCATCATCGTCTGCTCCATCGAAAACCTGGACCCCATGGGCATCCACACCGGCGATTCCATCACCGTGGCGCCGGCCCAGACCCTGACGGACAAGGAATACCAGATCATGCGCGACGCCTCCATCGCCGTGCTGCGGGAGATCGGCGTCGATACCGGCGGCTCCAACGTCCAGTTCGCCATCAACCCCATGGACGGGCGCATGATCATCATTGAGATGAACCCCCGCGTCTCGCGCTCCTCGGCCCTGGCCTCCAAGGCTACCGGTTTCCCCATCGCCAAGGTGGCGGCCAAGCTGGCGGTGGGCTACACCCTGGACGAACTGGCCAACGAGATCACCGGCGGCGCCACCCCGGCCTCCTTCGAGCCCACCATCGATTACGTGGTGACCAAGGTCCCACGCTTCGCCTTCGAGAAATTCCCTCAGGCCGATGCGCGCCTCACCACTCAGATGAAGTCCGTGGGCGAGGTCATGGCCATCGGCCGCACCTTCCAGGAGTCCCTGCAGAAGGCCTTGCGCGGGTTGGAGACGGACAGGTACGGTCTGGAGGAGCTGCTGGATTTCAGTGACCCCGAGGCCATGTCCCGCCTGCGCCAGGAATTGCGCCAGGCCGGGGCCGAGCGGATCTTCTACGTGGCGGATGGTTTCCGCGCTGGACTCAACCGTCAGGATCTCTTCGAACTCACCGCCATCGACCCCTGGTTCCTGGCTCAGATCGAGGAGCTGGTGGCCTTGGAGGCGGAGGTCCGCGCCCAGGGTCAGGCCAGTCTCACCGCCGACCGGCTGCGATTCCTCAAGCGCAAGGGCTTTTCCGATCGGCGCTTGGGCAAGCTGGTGGGGTGCGGTGAACAGTGGGTCCGTGACCGGCGCCACGCCTGGGGCATCCGCCCGGTGTACAAGCGGGTGGACACCTGCGCCGCCGAGTTCGCCGCCAGCACCGCCTACCTCTATTCCACCTATGAGGAGGAGTGTGAGGCCCAGCCGACGGACCGCCAGAAGATCATGGTCCTTGGCGGTGGTCCCAACCGCATCGGCCAGGGCATCGAGTTCGACTACTGCTGCGTCCATGCCGCCTTCGCCCTGCGGGATGATGGCTACGAGACCATCATGGTCAACTGCAACCCCGAGACCGTCTCTACCGACTACGACACCTCCGATCGCCTCTACTTCGAGCCCCTGACCCTGGAGGACGTGCTGGAGATCGTGGCCAAGGAGCGGCCGCTGGGCGTCATCGTCCAGTATGGCGGTCAGACGCCCCTGAAGCTGGCCCGGGCCTTGGGCGCCGCCGGGGTGCCCATCATCGGCACCAGCCCGGACTCCATCGACCTGGCCGAGGACCGGGAGCGCTTCCAGCA
>SBFV01000070.1 GCA_006227775.1 Gammaproteobacteria bacterium
CCACCCATGCCACCCATGCCACCCATGCCACCCATGCCACCCATGCCACCCATGCCAGACATACCGGACATGCCGCCCATGCCGCCCATGCCGCCCATGCCGCTCATGCCGCTCATGCCGGACATGCCACCCATGCCGGACATACCGCTCATGCCGGACATACCGCTCATGCCACCCATGCCGCTCATGCCACCCATGCCGCTCATGCCACCCATGCCGCTCATGCCGGACATGCCACCCATGCCGGACATGCTCTGGGCAACGGCGGAGCCTCCAGCAAAGACCAGAGCAATACCCATAACCAGACGAAGCTTGTTGGAAGCCATACGCGATTTCCTCTCTTCAGTGAAGTTTTATACCGACAATGTCGCTGTGACGGGGGCTCGTGATTCAGCGGCATAGCCCACCGGGCAGGCGGGTAAGCAAGGGGACACGGACCCCAAGCGCAACACCTGGGTGGATTCTAGAGAGCATCAGAGGGTCAGCACCCTGCCAGATTGTCATCCGTGGGGCTTGGTGGGAGCCGGAATTGGGATTGGAATGTCAATGAATCAGGCCAGGGCCATGAGGCCCCGCCCAGGGGCGCTGAGGCCCCTCACCCCCCCCTGGCGGTTGCCGCTTCGGGCAAAACGATATTGAGTTCCAGAACCTCCCGGGTCTCGTCCTGTTCGTAGTTGACGGACACGGCATTCATGTCCACGTCAACGTACTTGCGGATGACCTGAAGAATTTCACGCTGTAATTCAGGGAGGTAGGATGGCTGGTTGCGCGTGGCGCGATCGTGGGCGACCAGGATCTGTAGCCGCTCCTTGGCGATGGCTGCCGTACCTCGCTGGCGGTGGGAGCGAAAGAGATCGAGCAGACCCATGCCTTAACCTCCCAACAAGCGGCTGAAGAAGCCCTTTTTCTTAATGTCCAGGAAGCGGTGCGGCAGATCTTCCCCAAGATAACGGCCCACGGCATCGCTGTAGGCCTGGCCGGCGTCACTCTCGACGTCCAGGATGACGGGTACGCCGGAGTTGGAGGCATTAAGGACGGCCTTGGATTCGGGGATGACACCCAGCAGGTCCAGAGACAGGATCTCGCGGACATCGTTGACGCTTAGCATCTCCCCCTTGGCGACCCGCTCCGGGGAATAGCGGGTGAGCAGCAGGTATTCACGAATCGGAGGCTCATTGCGCTCCGCGCGACGGGACTTGCTGGACAGGATGCCCAGCATGCGGTCGGAGTCCCGCACCGAGGACACCTCGGGATTGGTGACCACCACGGCATCGTCGGCATAGTACATGGCCATGTGGGCGCCATGCTCTATACCCGCCGGGGAGTCGCAGACGATGTAATCAAAGCCCTTGCTCAACTCTTCGAGCACCCGGCCGACACCCTCCTTGGTCAGGGCATCCTTGTCCCTGGTCTGGGAGGCGGGCAGGACGTAAAGGGCGTCACAGCGCTTGTCACGGATCAGGGCCTGATTGATGTTGGCCTCGCCATTGATGACATTGACAAAGTCATAGACCACCCGCCGCTCGCATCCCATGATCAGATCCAGATTGCGCAGACCGACGTCGAAATCGATGACCGCGGTGCGATGACCGCGCTGGGCAAGGCCCATGGCCAGGGCGGCGCTAGTGGTGGTCTTCCCCACCCCGCCCTTGCCGGATGTAATAACGATTGTTCTCGCCAATTTATCGCCCTCCCTCAGGCGCCGGGATATCTCGTTTCAACTCAGTCAGATTTTTTCGACACGCAGCACGTCCCCGTCGAGGAATATCTGGACCGGGACGCCCTTCACCTCATCCGGGATGTTTTCGCTGATGCGGTAATGTCCCGCCACCGAAATAAGTTCGGCCTGAAGGTCCTGACAGAAGATGCGCGCGCTGGTATCGCCCTTCATGCCAGCCATGGCGCGACCGCGCAAGGGACCATAGATGTGAATGTTGCCGTCCGCCATCAATTCGGCGCCGTTACTCACCGGGGCGATGACCGACAGATCCCCGCCCGGGGCGTAGACCCGCTGACCCGAGCGCACCGGTCGGGTGATCAGGCGCTGGCTGGCGACGGCGGGATCCTCGGCGACGGGCCGGGCTGGGGCCGGTGTGGGCCGGACTGGCGTGGGGGTGGGCCGGGTTGAGGCAGCTGCCGGGGCTGGGGTGGGCTGGCGCGGGGCCTCTCGGGTCGTGGGGCTCCGCCGCACGAAGGCATCACCCAGGATCGCGAGTTCCATGGCCTGGGCGGCCTCATGCTGCTCGTCAGTACCACCACGGATGCCGACCGGGATCATGCCGAAGCCGCGCATCAGGCCCACGAGCAAGGGAAACTCGATCCGGCCCGCCCCGGCGGGAAGACCGGAGAGGTCGATCACCACCGGGGTATTGCGGAAGAAGTCCGGTGCTTGATCCACCTTGCCTCCCAATTGATCGGCCACGCTGTCCATATCGACCTCCAGCAGTCGGATGACGGGGAGGGTGAAGGTGGCGGCCTTGAGTTCGAAGGCTGGTTTGGGGCTGTCAACCCCAGATGTCGGATGAGATGCCATCGGGTCGAGGTAATCCTTGAGCTCCGGAAAATTAGCCTGAAACAACACCCCTAGGGTCTTTCTTCGTCAGGGGTACGGCGCGACCTTTCGGGTACCTAGGTCACCCCGGCGGCCAACGCAGGGGTCTTCCCCCCAGCAGGTGCAGATGCAGATGGAACACCGTCTGGCCCGCCGCCGCGTTGCAGTTGATCACGGTGCGATAGCCGGCGGCGGCTATACCCTCCCGTTCCGCGACCTTACGGGCGGCGAGAAACAGCCTGCCGACGAGCTCCGCGTCGGCCGCCTCCAGGTCGTTGAGCGTGCGGATGGGCTTGCGGGGGATCACCAGGATATGGATCGGGGCCTGGGGATGCAGATCCCGGAAGGCCACCACGTCCTCGTCCTCATAGACGATATCCGCGGGAATCTCGCCGCGGGCGATTTTACCGAAAATGGTGTCCATCATGTCGTCACCTCGCGTTGCGCGTCACAGGCCCTGGCGCCCGGCGAAGGCATGGGCCAGGGTTCCGCTGTCGACATATTCCAGTTCACCACCCAAGGGCACGCCATGGGCGATACGGGTCGTCCGCACGCCCCGTTCGGCGGAGACCGCGGCGATGTATTGGGCCGTGGCGCTCCCCTCTACGGTGGGACTCACGGCCAGGATGAGCTCCCTGACCTGCCCCTCGGCGAGCCTCGCCTCCAGGGCGTCCAGCCCCAGTTCGCCGGGTCCGATGCCATCCAGGGGAGAAAGGCGCCCCCCCAGGACGAAGTAAAGGCCCCGGTAACCCGTTGCCTGTTCGATGGCGACCATGGCCGAGGGTTGCTCGATGACGCACAACAGGCTGGGATCCCGCTGGGGATTGGCGCAGAGGGCGCACCAGGCCTCCTCGCTCAGGGTGCGGCAGCGCTGACAGCGGCGCACCCGCTCCATGGCTTCGGCCATGACCCGAGCCAGGTGACGCCCACCCTCCCGGTCCCGCTCGAGCAGGTGGAAGGCCATGCGCTGCGCCGACTTGGGCCCCACCCCGGGCAGACAGCGCAGGGCTTCCGTCAGTTGCTGGACCAGCGGTCGATTCGCCATGACAGTCCTCCTAATCCGGCCGTCCGCCCTGCCCTCAGAAGGGCAGCTTGAAGCCCGGTGGCAGGGGGAGGTTACCCAGGCCGCTGGTGAGGCTAGCCATACCATCCTGGGTCTTTTCCGCCACCTTCTGCACGGCGGCATTGACGGCCGCCGCCACCAGATCCTCCAGCATCTCCTTGTCATCGGTCAGCAAGGAGGAGTCGATCTCCACGCGCCGGACCTCGTGTCGGCCGTTCATGGTCACCTTCACCATCCCGCCGCCGGACTCGCCGATGGTCTCCTCCCGCGCCAGCCGCTCCTGAGTCTTCTGCAGGTCTTCCTGCATCTTCTGGGCTTGCTTGAGGATATTGCCTAATCCGCCTTTCACGCTTGCGTTACCTCCGTCAATCGATCGAAATCTTACCCGGTTGGCCGAACGGTTCCCGGGATGAGGCGGGCACCGAAGGTGGTGGTAAGGGCCTGGGTCACCAGATCCGCGGCCAGAGCCTCCTCCGCGGCGCGTTGGCGCTCCCGCCCCTCCCGGGCGCGGCGCTGGGAGGGCGTTTCACCTTCCGGGCGCGCCACCTGGATATCCAACCGGCAATCATCGCCCAGCAGTCTGGCCAGTGTGGCGCGCAGACGTTCCTCGGCGGCGGCCACCCGCAGGCGCTCTGAGCCTCGATCCAGGGTCAGGCGCAAACACTGGCCATCCCAGGACACCAGTTCGCAATTATGAGCCAGTTCGCTGGCGACCCCACCCAGGTCGAGTCGCGCGACCAGGCCATGCCAGTCTTCCGCGTTTGTCAGCGGCGGAACGGGGGGGGTTGGCGCGGCGGACGAAGTGGCCATGGCACCTGGAGCGGGCGCGACCACTATAGCGTCTATAGCGGCCGGGGGGAGAGGAACGGGGGCGGCGGTCAGCGTACCGTGGCGGGCGGCATGGGACTCGCCCCCGCCCTCAGCGCTCGGTATCGGGTCAACCGGGGTTCCGTACCGGTCTTCAAGGAGCGGTGACACCCGGGGTTTGGCGGAGGGTTGATGGGCCGGTGTGGCGGGTAGCTGCCCCGTTCTGACCGCCGACTGGCCTGGTTTGGCCTCGGCCGTGGCCCTTTTGGCCGCCGCCAGGGCGGCGCTGGCCGGATGCGCGCGACCCGCTGCGGGTGGCGGGACCTGCCCGGAGGTGGACGTCGAGATGAAGGTCGGTGGGGGGGGCGCCAGTCCCGGGTCCCGGCTGGGGGGGGGTACTACTGGCGCAACGGCTTGGCCAGCCACCTCCAGCGGGCGAAAAGCCAGCATCCGCAGTAGCACCATCTCCATGCCCGTGCGCGGGTCGGGGGCCAGCGGCAGGTCCGCCTGGCCCATCAGGGCGATCTGGTAGTAAAGCTGAACATCTTCAGGCGTCAATTCCCGAGCCAGGGTCTCCAGGATTTCCCGTTCCGGGTCATCCCGTGCCAAGGTGGCCGGGACCTGCTGAAAGAGGGCGATGCGATGCAGAAAGCCCAGCAGTTCCTGGAGCAGGCCCCCGAAGTCCGGGGTCAGCTCATGAATGCGGCCTACCTCCTGGAGCAAGGCGGCGGCATCCATCCTGGCCAGGGCCTGGAGCAGGTTGAGGCTCATATCCCGCCCCACGGTGCCGAGCATGGCGCGAATGTCCTCCGTCCCCACCCGGCCACCGCCGAAGGCGATGGCCTGGTCGAGCAGGCTCAGGCCGTCGCGCATGCTGCCGTCCGCCGCCCGTGCCAGCAGGGCCAGTGCCGGCTCCTCGCAGGGCACCCCCTCAACGGTGAGGATATGGGCGAGCTGGGCGGCGATCTCCTCCGGCACCAGGCGCTTGAGGTTGAACTGGAGACAGCGCGACAACACCGTCACCGGCACCTTCTGCGGATCGGTGGTGGCGAGCAGGAACTTGACGTGGGGGGGCGGTTCCTCCAGGGTCTTCAGCAGGGCATTGAAGCTGCTGGTGGAAAACATGTGCACCTCGTCGATGAGGTACACCTTGAAACGCCCCTTGACCGGGGCAAAGGGGACATTGTCGAGCAGATCGCGGGTCTGATCGACCCGGGTGCGGGAGGCGGCGTCCACCTCCAGCAGGTCCACGAAACGACCCTCATCGATCTCCCGGCAGGAAGGGCATTGACAGCAAGGGTTGGAACTAACGCCCCGGTCGCAGTTCAGGGCCTTGGCCAGGATGCGGGCCAGGGTGGTCTTGCCCACCCCCCGGGTGCCGGTAAAGAGATAGGCATGATGCAGGCGATCCTGATCCAGGGCATTGCCCAAGGCTCGCACCACATGGGCCTGACCGACCATGTCCCCAAAGGAACGGGGGCGCCACTTGCGGGCCAGAACCTGATAGGACATGCCGTGATGGGTGTAAGCTTAGGGTTGGGCGATTGGGAAAACGGGAGTTTAACCCAAGACTCTGGGGCTATCACCCCGATGATGTCCCAGACGGGTCAGGGGTCCGCCCGGCAAGCGCGGGGTCCAGAAGGGGGAGGGGCGGCGGACCCGCCAGCCGCACCCCGGCACCCGCATCCACCGCTGCGGCTGCTCCCTTCCGGGCCTGACCGGATTCACGGCTTGGCGTTGCGAGGGGACCGACGGGTCCACCATGGCATCCGGACTGGCCAGCGCCAGACCGGGCGCTCAAGGTAGCAAGGCCAGCCGAGAATGACAAGCCGAACATGACGGACCGCCGGGCAGAATTAACCCTTGTTTGAAGCCATGCATCGTCCTACCCTTCCCCGTCGATTTTCGGCGATGGTGACCTCCCGATGGCATCCCCCACGCGCTACGTCCAACCCAGCCAGGAGACCCAGGCCCAGCTCGCGGGGCGGGTCGGGCGCCTGCACCTCTGGGTGCGCCAGGGCATCCAACGCGACCATGTCGACCAGATCTTTGGCCGCGGCCGCAATTTTTTCCATATCGAAAACTGGTATTCCGTCCATGCCCTCATGCGGCTCGCCCTGCGGCTCACGGGCCTCTATGGCCGCGGCCAGCGTAACGCCACCGATATCCAGGTCCGGCATCAGCGGGTATTCCTGCCCGGTCTGCCCGCGCCCTTTTGGGGCCTGCGCCTGCTACACCTCAGCGACATCCACCTCGACATGGCGCCAGCTATCTTCCAGGCCCTCATCGAACGGGTGGCGGCCACGGAACACGACCTCTGCGTCATCACCGGGGATTTTCGCGCCCGCACCCATGGCGACAGCCAGCCCACCCTGGAGGCCATGGCCAGGCTCAGACCCCATCTGAGCGAGGAGGTGTTCGGTATCCTGGGGAATCACGATTTCATCGAGATGGTGCCCGGGCTGGAGGCCCTGGGGGTACGCATCCTGCTCAACGAATGCCAGGAACTGGAGCGGGAGGGTGCACGGATCTACCTGGCTGGCATCGACGACCCGCACTATTACCGCGCCGATAACCTGGAGAAGGCCGCCGACGGCATACCCCCCGGCGCCACGGCCATCCTCCTGAGCCATTCGCCCGAGATCTATCGCTTTGCTGCCTATGCCGGCTTCAGGCTCATGCTCTGCGGCCATACCCACGGTGGCCAGATCTGCCTGCCCGGGGGGTTCGCCCTCACCTACAACGCCGCCTGTCCCCGTCACCTGGGGGCGGGACCCTGGCGCTGGGGAGAACTCCAGGGGTATACCTCCGTGGGGGCGGGTTCCTGCGTGGTACCGGTGCGCTTCAACTGCCCCCCCGAGATCACGGTCCACCATCTGGAATCCGCCTTCTGACCGGCAATGCGGGAGGCGGACATTACCTGGCCGGGGCCGGCGAGGCATTCAGGACCCTAAGCGGGATCGGACTTGATCACCCGGAACGGTTGGGGGGTTAGGCGCCGGGAGCGCGGCGCTCTGGCGGGGGGACGAGGAGCCGCCTATCGGGTTGCCGCATCTCCCTTCGATGCGGCTCGGCCTCCCGCGCCCTTGGTGACGATCCTGGGGGTACCCCCGGTACCCGTACCCTTGGCGCCCGCGTCTCCAACCTTGACTTCCTTGGCCCCAGCATCCTCGGTCTTGCCTTCCTTACCGCCCTGCTCCTTGGCTCCCGACTCGTGCAGGTTTTTCTTACCGGACTTTTTGAAATCCGTTTCATACCAACCGCTGCCCTTGAGGCGAAAGGCCGAGGGAGAGATCAGCCTCTTCAGGCTGGGCTGGCCACATTGGGGGCAACTGATCAAAGGTGAGTCGCTGATCTTCTGCAGGGCCTCCAACTGGTACTCACAGCTTTCGCACCGATATTCGTAAAAAGGCATGGCAACACCTCGTGTCGGGTGGCCCAGGCATGGGGAGTGACCTGGGCGGGAAACGGACGGATCTTAGGCATTCTCCCAGGGATTGCAAGCCAGCGACCTTCGCGCGGGTCGCACGGCTGGACGTTGGCAGACTCCTCCCCCTCCACTATGATCGGCCTTGGTTTGTATATTTCATCACAGGGGCATTCCCCAAGAGGAACAAGATGAAAAAGACCCTCCTCGCCACAGTGATCCCGGCCTTGCTCATCCTGGGCCTGGACGGCACTAGAGCCCACGCCCAACCCGCCCCCGTGGCGGAGGCTCCGGCGGCCCCATCTCTCCGCACCGAGCCCCTCGATCTTGACGAGCGCGAACTGGAACAGGCCATCAACGCCGGTCAGACCAGCGGCCCCCGCACGGAATGGGCCATCGCCCCCGCTCCAGCCCCGGCCCCACGGGCCCTGCCCCCGCCGGCCCCGACCCCCTCCCCCGTCGCTGCCACTCCCGCGGCCCCCCCCGTGCCGCCTGCCGCTCCCGCCAGCGCCGGGAGCGTACCGCACTTCAGTGGGGGCGTCGGCCATGACGAGCGGACCCGCATGGAAGCCGTCAAATCCCAATTTAACCTCCGACTGCTCTTCGCCATCAGCGGAGCGGGCAGCTACCTCTCCGGGGTCAAGGTCCTCATCCAGGATACCCAGGGCAACACCTTGCTGGACACGGTCTCCAATGGCCCCTGGTTCTTCGCCCAGTTGCCCCCCGGCACCTACAACATCACCCTGGACAACCAGGGACAGGTCCAGAAGCGCCAGGTCAGCATACCGCCCCAGCGAGCCACGGAAGAAAAAGTCTACTGGACCGCCTCCGCCCCGGACCTCCAGGCGGGCACCCCGCCCGGATGGAATCTCCAGCCACCCGCCGGCATGGGGCCGGGTGGCTTAGGCACGGCGCCAGCCACGGCCCTCCCCCTCAGCCCGCAGATGACCCGCACGGGCATCCCCTACCTCAGTGGCGGCGAGGATCCCGAGGAACTGTCGCGGATGGAGGCCTCCCTGCTCCAGTTCAACCTGCGACTCAACTTCACCATCCACAACGCCAGCAAAAAATCCCCCGTCATCCAGGTGCGGATTCAGGACATCCCCAGCCAGGCCAACCTGGTCGAGATCGAGGCCAAAGGCCCCCTCTTTCTGGCCCGGCTGCCCGCGGGTCAGTACCTGGTGACCATCACTTACGCCGGCCAGGAAGTCCGGCGCGAGATGAGGGTTCCCGGTTATGGCCTCGCCACCGCTACCTTTGACTGGACCCACTGAAGACGGACAGCACCCGACCCTGCCAACCCTCAACTCACCCGCCGGAGCACCCCAACCCCGGTGAGAGCGAAGAGGGCCACCGGCAGGGTGGCGGCCAGCCAGGCCGCCAGGCCGAAATGGACCGCAAGAAAGAAAAAGGCCCGGCTGACCAGGTAATAGGCGAGACCCACCATCACCCCGAGGAAAATCCTCCCCCCCAGACCGGCGCTGCGCGCGGTGCCAAAGAGGATGGGAATGGATACCAGGATCATGGTCAGAATTAAAAAGGGATGGAGGAGCTTGGTCCACATCTCCGTCTCGTACTTGCCCGGATCCTGGCCATTGGCCGTCAGGTGCCGGACATAACGCGCCAGGTCCCACACCGGCAGGGCCTGAGGCTCCACCACTACCAGCCGTAACAGGGAGGGATTGAGCAGCGAAGACCAGGCCGCGCTTCCCAGGGGGCGTGCTTCCACCCCTTCCTCGGTGATCCGACTGCGGGAGATGCCCTCCAGCATCCATTGCCCCTCCACGTAGAGGGCGCCGCGCGCGTGCGTCGCCTGGACCAGACGCAACTCGGGGTCGATCTCATAGATGCTGATGTCCCTGAGCTGGGAACCTGGCAGAATCTCCCCGATATTGATATAGGAACTCCCATCCCGCGCCCACAGGCCCTGAGAAGTCCGTAGGGTGACCTGACCGGACTTGTGGTCGTTGCGCCAATGCAACGCCGCCTGTTCCGCCCGCGGTGCCACCAACTCCCCCACCGCCACGGCCAGCAGGGCGAGTACCAGCCCGGCCTTGAGGGCGGAAAAAAGAATCCGGGCAATCGACATCCCCGTAGCGCGCATGGCCACCAGTTCCGACTGGCTGGCCAGGGCCCCCAGACCCACCAGGGCGCCGATGAGGGTGGCGATGGGGAAGAGGTGATAGGCATAGCGTGGCAACCCCAGGCTGGCTACCACCAGGGCATCGGTCAGGCTATAGCCATCGGCCAGGTCGCTGGCCTCGTCGGCCAGGAGAAAAAAGGCGATCAGGGGCAGAAGCACCGCCAGGGTCGACAGGGTGCCACCGATCACGGCCCGTCCCAGATAGCGATCCAGGATCCTCATGCGCGTTTCGCCGCCCGTCCCTCGAAGGATGTTGGTTTTCGCTAGTATAGCCGAGGCGGTTCAGTTTCCGGCCCGCTCATAAACGAGAACCGTTGCGCGATGCCGATATAATTAAGTTTCCCAAGCCAATCCGTGAGCGACACCATGTCAGACTTCCCGGTCCCCGCCTCCGCCCCGATCCCGGAGCGTCAGGCCACAGGCATCGAGCGTTCCTTCCTCGGCAGCGAGATCCCCGTCACCCTCGACCGCATGGTCAATGCCAACCTGGCTCGCGCCACCGCCGGCATCTCCCCGACGGTCGTGACCTTGGCCTATCTGGACTGGCTGATCCACCTGGGACTGGCCCCGGGTAAACAAGCCCTCCTGGCGGAAAAGGCGGTACGCAAAGGGCTCCGTCTCGCCCTCTACGCCGCCAAATCCCTCCAGGACTCGGCCACGCCCCCCTGCATCGATCCCCTCCCCCAGGATGCCCGCTTCAGTGCCCCCGCCTGGCGGCAATGGCCCTTCAACCTTTTCTACCAGTCCTTTTTGCTCACCCAGCAATGGTGGCACAACGCCACCACCGAGAACCGGGGGGTGGCGAAACAACACGAGGCCATCGTCGCCTTCGTTACCCGGCAGATCCTGGACATCTTCTCTCCCTCCAACTCGCCCTTGACCAATCCAGAAATCCTCCGGGCGACCTGGGAAGAGGGCGGCCAAAACCTGGTCCGCGGCTGGAGCAATTTTCTGACGGACCTGGAAAACCGGCTCTTGGGCGCCCGGCCAGACGCTTTGCGGGATACCTTTGTCGTCGGGCGCGATCTGGCGGTGACCCCGGGCCAGGTCATCTATCGCAATGCCTTGATCGAATTGATCCAGTACCAGCCCGCCGATCAGCGGGTCCATGCGGAGCCTGTCCTTATCGTCCCCGCCTGGATCATGAAGTACTACATCCTCGACCTGACCCCGCGCAATTCCCTGATCCGCTACCTGGTCGCGCAGGGGCATACGGTCTTCACCATCTCTTGGAAGAACCCCGAGCCAGGGGACCGGGACCTGGGCCTGGAGGATTACCGTCGCCAGGGTGTGATGGCCGCGCTGGACGCGGTGACCAGGGTTCTGCCGGGACGCCAGGTCCACGCCGTCGGTTATTGCCTGGGCGGGACCCTCCTGGCCATCGCCGCCGCGGCCATGGCTCGGGACGGGGACGACCGCCTCCGCACCCTCACCCTGCTCGCGGCCCAGACCGATTTCACCGAGGCCGGAGAGCTCCTCCTGTTCATCAACGAAAACCAGGTCGCCTTCCTGGAAGACATGATGTGGGACCAGGGTTATCTGGACGCCCAGCAGATGGCCGGCGCCTTCCAGTTGCTGCGCTCCAACGACCTCATCTGGTCCCGCCTAGTGCATGACTACCTGCTCGGCCAGCGCCAGCCCTGGAACGACCTGATGGCCTGGAATGCCGACTCGA
>SBFV01000415.1 GCA_006227775.1 Gammaproteobacteria bacterium
ATCGCCGCCCCCACCGCCGGCGTCGGCGCCACCTGCGAGAGTTGCGCCCACTGCCCCTGGATGGCCATGAACGCCCTGCAAAATCTGGAACAGGCCCTCCTCAAGGGGGCCCCGGAGGTGCGGATCGACCCCGCCATCCGGGTCCGCGCCCGGTTGCCGATCCAGCGGATGCTCGATTTCGCCCGGGAACGCGGCATCGGGGGTCGCAAGGCCGGAGGTTAGCCTTGGGGAAAGGCAAGCCCATACCGCCACGCCCAGGATCCAAGGCGCGGGGTAAATGCCCAGCCGGGAACCCCAGGGCGGAAGCGCTGCCCGCGGGGCGAACGAGGATCCGGGCCACCCGGGTGTTGGCTAGCGTGGGTTTTTTCAATGCCAAAGCCGCGAATTCTTGGCAAAGGCTCGGGGATACCTTAAGATCGGGTCAAAATAATGAAGAAGCCTCGGCCATCCTTGCGCCGGGCTCTGGGTTCCGGTCCCGCCGGGCCACCCAAGTCACAGCCACTATCCAGAGAGGATTTCCATGACCAAGCCCGAAGGCGCCTCCCGCACAAAAATTGTCATCGTCTCCGCTCTCATTTTCGTGGCGGGCATCGTCTTCGCCGGTCTCTTCAACCTAGGGCTGGCTTACACCAATACGACGGAATTCTGCACCTCCTGCCACACCATGAAGATACCCCTGGGGGAACTCCAGCAGACGCCCCACTGGCAAAGTGCCTCCGGTGTCCACGCCGGCTGCGCCGACTGCCATGTACCCGAGCCCTTTTTCCCCAAGATGGTCGCCAAGGTCATCGCCGCCAAGGACGTCTATCACGAAATCATTGGCACTATCGATACCCCGGAGAAATACGAGGCCTATCGCTGGAACATGGCCAGCCGGGTCTGGGCCAAGATGGAGGCCACCGACTCCCGGGAGTGCCGCTCCTGCCATGACTACGCCCATATGGCTCTGGACGAACAGGACCGGTCCGCCCGCGCCCGGCACAGCAATGCCCCCGACCGGGGCGACACCTGCATCGACTGCCACAAGGGCGTGGCCCACGAATTGCCGGAAGAACCGGAAGTGATCGACGAGGGCACGGCGCAGACCCAGGCCGACATGGCCGCCGACGCCCAGGCCAAGAAAGAATGATCGCCGGACCCTACACCGGTCCGACCATTGGGCTCCAACCCCAAAGGAAGCCACCGACATGACCACCCGCTATCTGACCGCCCTGCCCTTGATCCTGGCCCTGACCTCGCCCTTCTCTCTCCAGGCAGCGGATTATTCTCTGGGCAAGGACATGCGCAATGCCGCCGCCGTGGGGAATACCGAGGAAGTCATGCGTCATCTCGATGCGGGCGTTCCCGTGGACGCCCCCAATGAGTTAGGCAAGACGGCCCTGATGATGGCCGTGGAAGGTGACAACCTGGAGACCGTCGCCCTCCTCCTAGCGCGGGGGGCTAATGTCAACGCCCGCGCCAACGGCAACTGCACGGCCCTCACCTTCGCCGCCGAAAACGGCCATATCGGCATCACCGCCCTGCTCATCGAGCGTGGCGCCAACCTCCACGACCGTACCCGCGGCGGCTGGGACCCCCTCATGATCGCTTCCCGCTATGGGATCGCCGACATGGTAGAGCAGTTGCTGTTCAAGGGCGCCGACCCCAAGGCTTCGGACAAGGATCACCGGACCGCCATGATGGACGCGGCCGCGCGGGGACATGCCAAGGTGGTCAAATTGCTCATCGACGCCGGGGCCGAACTGGAGGCCCGGGACAAGGAAGGGGCCACGGCCCTCATCCTCGCCGCTGGCGCGGGACAGACCGATGTCGTCGCCACCCTGCTCGCCATGGGCGCCAACGTCAACGCCCTGGACAAATCCGGGGCAACCGCCCTCATCTGGGCCATCGGCGCGGGCCGCAGCGATGTCGTTGAACTGCTGCTGGCCGCCGGCGCGAACCCGAACCTGCAAGACACCGATGGCGTCACGGCCCTGATGGAATCCATCAGTACCAGCCACGGAGAATACATCTTGCCGCTGCTCACCTATGGCGCCGACCCGGCCCTGAAGGATCGCAAGGGCCGCACGGCGGGCGACATCGCCAAACTAAAGGGCAACCAGGATGCCATCGTCCTCTTGTCCAAACCTTGAATGTCTCAGTGGCCGGCGTATGATTTCTCTCGCTGGCCGCGCTTCACCCCAATGCGACGGGAGCGCCATGGGCGTTTCACGCATGACGGAGGCCCGGCTCTCCGTGTTCCCAGAGAAAACCGTTAGTCCAAAGGAGGAAACATGGCCAAGAAACTCATAAAGCTGGCCTTGCTCGTGAGTGCCGTCTCGATCGGTCTGGCGACAACCGCGTTCGCCGCCAAAGAAGAAGCCAAGCCCGCCGCCCCCGCCGCCGCCCCAGCGGCCGCCGCCCCCGTTGAACTGGTCTCCGGCGCCAGTGCCCGTATGCTTGCCGAAACCTGCGCTGGTTGCCACGGGACCGATGGGGTGAGTGGCGGACCGGCTACTCCCACGATCGCGGGGCTGCACGGGGAGTACTTTGTCGAAGTGATGAAGGGCTATCGTGACGGAACCGCCTACGCCACCATCATGAATCGCATCGCCAAGGGGTATACGGACGAGGAATTCAGCAAGCTGGCAAGCTTCTTCGCCGGCCAGAAGTTCGTCCCCGCCGAGCAGAAATTCGACCAGAAACTCGCCGATGCCGGTGCCAAGATCCACGACAAGTGGTGCGAGAAGTGCCATGCCGAGGGCGGCAAAATCCTCGCCGATGAGGAATACTACATCTTGGCTGGACAATGGACGCCTTATCTGAAGTACACCCTTGAGGACTTCAAGTCTGGTGCCCGCGAAATGCCTAAGAAGATGAAGGAAAAATTCGATGGCATGGTGAAGAAGGAAGGCGACAAGGGCGTTGACGCCCTCCTCTCTTACTACGCCAGCCAGAAATAAGGACCGAGGAGATAACAGAGCATGAAAATGAATCGTCGAGATTTCGTTAAGGTCACTGGCACGGCAGCGGCGGTGGCCATGGTCGGTTTCCCCCACATCGCTCGTGCCAATACCAAGAAGGTCGTGGTGGTTGGCGGGGGTACTGGTGGCGCTACCGCCGCCAAGTACCTCAAGCGGCTGGACAAAGATATCGACGTCACCATCGTCGAGCCGAACAAGACCTATTTCACCTGCTATTTCAGCAATGAGGTTATCGTTGGCGAGCGTGACATGAAGTCCATCGAGGTCGGTTACGACGGCCTGGAAAAGATGGGCATCAAGATGGTCTTCGATTCCGCCGAGGCCATCGATGGCGCCGCCAAGACCGTGAAGACCAAGGGCGGACAGTCCTTGCCCTTTGACCGTTGCATCGTCTCCCCGGGCGTGGAGTTCCTGTACGACAAGATCGAAGGCTATTCCGCCGAGGTCGCCGAGAAGATCCCCCATGCCTGGAAGGCCGGTCCCCAGACCAGTATCCTGAAAAAGCAGCTCGCGGACATGAAGGATGGCGGCGTCATCGCCATCGTGTCCCCGCCCAACCCTTACCGCTGCCCCCCTGGACCTTACGAGCGCGCCAGCCTCATCGCGCATTATCTGCAGAAGCACAAGCCCAAATCCAAGGTCATCATCCTTGACGCCAAGCAGAAGTTCTCCAAGCAGGGACTCTTCATTCAGGGCTGGGAAAAGTTCTATGGCTTCGGCACGGACAAGGCCCTCATCGAGTGGCGCCCCGGTCCCGATGCCGCCGTCACCAAGGTCGACCCCAAGGAGATGACCCTGACCTATGGTGAAGTCGGTGAGGAGATGAAGGCGGATGTGATCAACATCATTCCCCACCAGCGCGCCGGCAGGATCGCGGTTGACGCCGGCCTGATCGATGACAGTGGCTGGTGCCCCGTGGATGGCAAAACCTTCGAGTCCAAGAAGGTGGCCGGCGTCCATGTCATCGGCGACGCCTGCATCGCCGGCGCCATGCCCAAGTCCGGTTATGCCGCCAATAGCCAGGCCAAGGTCTGCGCCGCCGCGGTTGTCGCCCTGCTCAATGAGGGTGAGGTGGGCGTACCGTCCTTCGTCAACACCTGTTACTCGCTGATCGCCCCGGAGTGGGCCATTTCCGTGGCGGGTATCTATAAGCTGGGTGCCGATGGCAAGATCGCCGAAGTCCCCGGTTCGGGTGGGCTGACCCCCATGGACGCATCCCCCGATGCCCATGCTCGCGAGGTGCAGTACGCCTATAGCTGGTACACCAACATCGTCCACGACATCTTCCAGTAACAACAAGAAGGATGCGCCCCAGCAGGGGCGTAGTCGCGACCTTTAAGGGGCCTTCGGGCCCCTTTTTATTGGGACCGCCTTCGTTGCGTGCCCCCCAGCGGAGCCATGCAT
>SBFV01000122.1 GCA_006227775.1 Gammaproteobacteria bacterium
CCACCCAGGTTGGCCAGGCGCCACCCCCCAGCGTCGAGGTGGTGGCCGCGGCCCTGAAGCCGGTGGAGCAACAGGTCGCCTTCGTTGGCCGGGTAGCCGCGGTGGACAAGGTCGAACTGCGCGCCCGGGTGGAGGGCTTCCTCAAGGAGCGGCGCTATACCGAAGGTCAGGACGTGGCGGTTGGCGAGGTCCTGTTCGTCATCGAGCCCGATCAGTACGAGGCCATCGTCGCCCAGCGCCAGGCGGACCTCAGCAAGGCCCTGGCCGAGGAGGAGAACGCCCAGGCCCAATATGCCCGTGGCGAGGAACTGCTGCGCCAGAAGAACATGTCCGCGGCGGAGGTGGACAAACTCCGCGCCGCCCATCGCGTGGCGGAGGCGAGCGTCGAACAGGCCCGGGCGGCCCTGGCGGCGGCCCAACTCGACCTTGACTACACCCAGATCAAGGCCCCGGTGGCCGGGCGGGTCGGTCGGGCGAGCCTGACCGTCGGCAATCTCGTCGGTCCCTCCTCCGGTGTCCTGGCCACCCTGGTGAGCCAGGATCCCGCCTATGTCCTCTTTCCCATCAGCCAACGGGAATTCCTGGAGGAAAAGCGGCGGGTCGCGGCCGAAGGGAGCGATCCGCATGCCATTATCGCCCGGGCCAAGCTGCCGGATGGCACTCTCTACGATCAGCTCGGTCGGCTGGATTACGTGGATGTGACCACGGACCCGGGTACCGACACCCTGCTGGTGCGGGCGGTGTTCCCCAATCCCCAGGGCATGCTCGTGGACGGCCAGTACCTGGGTGTCGTGCTGGCGGAAGAACAACCCAAGGATGCCCTGGTCATCCCCCAGGGCGCTCTCCAGATCGACCAGCAGGGGACCTCGGTCCTGGTCCTGGATAGCGATGGCCGGGTCCAGACCCGGCGCATCCAGACTGGCCCCATCGAGGGGGCCAATGTCACCGTCCTCGGTGGGCTCAAGGCGGGCGAACTGGTGGTCACTCAGGGCTTGCAGAAGGTCAGGCCAGGTCAGGTCGTCACGGCTACCCCCGCCGACCTGCCACCCGCTCCCAATCCCGGTGATACGCCGGCCGGGACGAGTACCAGCAACCCCGCACAGACTGGTCCCGGTACCCCGACCGGGACGGATAGCGGCAACGCGACGGGGAAGGACGCCGGCGCCGCGGCTGGCGCGGGTGACGCCCGATGATCTCGGACATCTTCATCGACCGGCCGCGGCTGGCCATCGTCATCTCGGTCGTCATCACCCTGGCGGGGCTTATCTCCATCCTCGGCATCCCCGTCGCCCAATTGCCGGACATCGTCCCACCCTCGGTCCAGGTGACCACCAGCTATCCCGGCGCCAACGCCGCCGTCGTGGAAGCTACCGTGGCCCAGCCCCTGGAGGCCCAGGTCAACGGCGTCGACAAGATGCTCTACATGCGCTCCAACAGCGCCAACGACGGCAGTTACAGCCTTACCGTCACCTTCGCCCTGGGCACGGACCCGGACCTCAACGCGGTCAACGTCCAGAACCGGGTCTCCCTGGCGGAGCCCGGGCTCCCCGAGGAGGTCAAGCGCCAGGGGGTGGCGGTGCTGAAAAAGTCCACCGCCATGTTGCAGGTGGTGGCCCTCTATTCCCCCGAGGGCAGCTACGACGACCTCTTCCTCAGTAACTACGCCACCATCAACGTCATCGACACCCTCAAGCGCATCCCCGGGGTGGGGGATGTGTACCTCTTCGGTCCCCTCGACTACAGCATGCGCATCTGGCTGAACTCGGACCGGCTCACCGCCTTCAAGCTCACGCCGGCGGACGTCATCGCCGCCATCCAGTCCCAGAACGTCCAGGCGGCGGTGGGGCGCATCGGCGCCCAGCCCATGACCGCGGACCAGCGCTTCCAGATCACCCTCACCACCCAGGGCCGGCTGGAGAACGTCGCCGAGTTCGAGGAGATCGTGGTGCGGGCCAATCCGGACGGTTCCTTCGTGCGCGTCAAGGACCTGGGCGAGGTGGAGCTGGGCTCCAAGCAGCGCGATTCCACCAGCCGCCTCAATGGCAAACCGACGGCGGCCATGGCCATCTACCTGGCCCCGGGGGCCAATGCCGTCGCCGTCGGCGAGGGCGTCCAGGCCGCCATGGCGCGACTCGCCGAGCGCTTCCCGGACGATCTAGCCTACGACCTGGTCTATGACACCATCGAGTTCGTCAACGCCAGCCTGGAGAAGGTGATCCACACCCTTTTCGAGGCCTTCGCCCTGGTCATCCTGGTGGTCTTCATCTTTCTGGGGAGCTGGCGCGCCACCCTCATCCCCCTGGTGGCGGTGCCCGTGGCCCTCATCGGCACCTTCGCCTTCCTGCTGGCCCTGGGCTTCTCCGCTAACACCATCTCCCTGCTGGCGGTGGTGCTGGCCATCGGCATCGTCGTCGACGATGCCATCGTGGTGGTGGAGAACGTCGAGCGCATCATGGCGGAGGAGGGCCTGGGACCCCGCGAGGCGGCGAAGAAGGCCATGGGTCAGATCACCGGACCCATCCTCGCCATCACCCTGGTGCTGCTGTCGGTCTTCCTGCCGGTGGCCTTCATCCCCGGCATCACCGGCCAGCTCTTCCAGCAGTTCGCCGCCGTCACCGCCGCCTCCATGCTCATTTCGGCCATCAACGCCCTCACCCTGTCCCCGGCCTTGTGCGCCATCCTCCTCAAGCCGGGCCATCATGCCCATGGTCTGATGGGGCTGTTGATGCGGGCCATCGACGGGGTGCGGGACGGCTATGCCGCCATCGTCGCCCGGCTGGTGCGGGTCTCGGCCCTGGTGATCGTCCTGGTGGCGGTCTTCGGTCTGGCCACCGGCTGGCTGTTCCAGGTTACCCCCACCGGCTTCCTGCCCGAGGAGGATCAGGGGGCCTTCATGGCCCATGTCCAGCTCCCGGAGGGCGCCTCCCTCAACCGCACCATGGAGGTGGTGGAGCAGGTGGAACAGGCCATCCTGGCGGACCCGGCGGTCCAGTCGGTGATCTCCGTCCCCGGTTACAGCATGCTGGACGGCGCCGCTTTGTCTAACGCCGCCCTGGTGATCGGCCGGCTCAAGCCCTTCGGCGAGCGGACCACGCCGGAGCTGAAGGTGAACGCCGTGCTGGCCCGGGTCGCCCAGGTCACGGCGGCCATCCCCGCGGCCCAGGTCATGCCCTTCAATCTGCCGCCCATCATGGGTCTGGGCACCAGCGGTGGCTTCGAGTACCAACTCCAGGACCTCCAGGGCAAGCCGCCGGCGGAACTGAGTGGCGTCTCCCGCGCCCTGATCCTGGCCGCCAACCAGGACCCGGCCCTGAGCCGCGTCTTCTCCACCTGGGCCACCAATACGCCCCAGCTCTACCTGGATATCGACCGGGAAAAGGTTCAGACCCTGGGGGTCAAGGTCAGCGACGTCTTCACCGCCCTCCAGGCAACCCTGGGCGGTTATTACGTCAACGACTTCAACCGCTTCGGCCGGGTCTGGCAGGTCCGCGTCCAGGGCGAGGAGCAGGATCGCAGCAAGGTCGCGGACATCTACCGCATCCACGTCCGTAACCACAAGGGCGAGATGGTACCCATGACCGCCATCTTGCAGCCGGAACTGCGCCTGGGTCCCCAGATCCTGCAACGCTACAACAACTACCGCAGCACCACCCTCCAGGGCGGACCGGCCCCTGGCCACAGTTCCGGTGATGCCCTGGCCGCCATGGAAACCCTTTCGGCCCAAACCCTCCCCGCCGGCTTCGGCTTCGAGTGGACCGGCACCGCCTTCCAAGAGAAGGAGGCCGGGGGCAAGACCTCTATCGTGCTCGGCCTGGCGGTGCTCTTCGCCTACCTCTTCCTGGTGGGCCTCTACGAGAGTTGGGCCATGCCCGCGGCGGTGCTGCTGTCGGTGACGGTCGGGGTCCTGGGAGCCATGGGCGCCCTCTGGCTCACCGGCCTGCCCAACGACCTCTACGCCCAGGTGGGCCTGGTGGTGCTCATCGGCCTGGCGAGCAAGAACGCCATCCTCATCGTCGAGTTCGCCATGGAACAGCGCCTCCATGGCGCCCCCATCCTGGAGGCGGCGACCAATGCCGCCCGATTGCGCATCCGCGCCGTGCTCATGACCAGCTTCGCCTTCATCCTCGGTCTGGTGCCCCTGATCATCGCCAGCGGCGCCGGCGAGGCCAGCCAGCGGGGCGTGGGCACCGCCGTCTTCGGCGGCATGCTGGTGGCCTCCTGCGTGGGCATCTTCCTCATCCCCATGCTCTACGTCGTCTTCCAGCGCCTGCGGGAGAAGTTCCATGGCTCGGCGGGCTAGCTGTTGGTGGGGAGTGCGGGGTGATCGCTAACAACATGCTCGCCGGCGTGGCGCGCTGATT
>SBFV01000394.1 GCA_006227775.1 Gammaproteobacteria bacterium
ACCCAACTTCCGGAAAACCCACCCGACGCCGACCCCAGGGACCGAAGCGACTGGCTGAGCGTCCCGGCCGCCCGACCCGACGCCGAGGCTCGCCGGACCGCGGCGGAACGCCAAGCCGTCCTGACCAAGCCTTCGGGCTCTCTGGGCCGACTGGAGACCCTCGCCATCCAGCTCGCCGCCCTCCAGGGGTGCCCCCATCCGCGCCTGGATCGGGTCTGGATCACCCTCTTCGCCGCCGACCATGGGGTGGCGGAGGAAGGTGTTTCCGCCTTTCCCCAGGCCGTAACCGGGGAGATGATTCGTAACTTCGCCCGCGGTGGCGCCGCTATTTGCGTGGCCGCCCGCGCCTTGGAGGCTGAACTGGAGATCATCAACCTGGGCACCGCCTTGGAAATGGAGCCAATGGCGGGCGTCAAGGATCAGCCCCTGGGCCCTGGCACCGCCAATTTCACCCTGGAACCGGCCATGACCCTACACCAACTCGGCCAGGCTCTGGGTGCCGGTCGTCACGCCGCCGAGCGCGCGCGTCTGGATGGCTGCCAGCTTTTCATTGGTGGGGAGATGGGGATCGCCAACACCACGGCGGCCAGCGCCCTGGCCTGCGCCCTCCTGGGCGCCAGCCCCACCGTGCTGGCCGGACCCGGCACCGGACTGGACCACCGTGGCGTCACCCACAAGGCCGCCGTGATCCAGCGTGGCCTGGAGCGCCATGCCGGCGCCCTCGGCGCGCCCCTGGAGGCCTTGCGCCGTCTGGGCGGTTTCGAGATCGCCGCCCTCACCGGGGCCTACCTGGCCAGCGCCCACATGGGCCAACCGGTTCTGCTCGACGGTTTCATCAGCTCCGTGGCCGCCCTGGTTGCCACCCGCCTCCAACCGGATGCCAAGGACTGGTTTCTCTATAGCCACCTCTCCGCCGAGCCCGGCCACGCCGCCGTTCTCGCCGCGCTCGGGGCCGAACCCCTGCTGGACCTGGGCATGCGCCTGGGCGAGGGGAGTGGCGCCGCCGTCGCCGTCCCCCTGCTACGCCTGGCCTGCGCCCTGCACAATGAAATGGCCACCTTCGCCGAAGCCCAAGTCTCCACCCGGTCGTGAAGCCACCATCGCCCATCCCACCTGAAGCCCCATCGTCCCTACCCCCGGAAGGTGAAGGACCCATGATCCCGCCCCGCCAGATCGACCTGCTACGCCATGGTGAGACCCAGGGTGGCAGCCGCTTTCGCGGCCGTACCGACGATCCGCTCACCCCCCTGGGCTGGCGACAGATGTGGGTGGCGGTCAGCCGCCGGCAAGCCGTCACCCCCGGGGGGAGGAAGGTCTGCCAGGAGGCTAATGCCCGCGAGGGGATTTCCCCGCAGGAGATCGTCCGGAAGGACATTGCTCGGGGGGAGATCATCATGGCGGAGACCGCCCGGGCATGGGACGGGATCCTGACCTCCCCCCTGACACGCTGCGCCGACTTTGGCCGTGCCCTCAGCCGGCGCCTTGGCATCCCCCTTCGCCTGGATCCGCGCCTCGCGGAGATGGACTTCGGCGCCTGGGAGGGGCGAACCGCCGCGGACCTCATGGAGGAGGATGGGGATGCCCTGCGCCGCTTTTGGAGTGACCCGATGACCCATACCCCTCCTGGGGGCGAATCGCTGCCGGCCTTTCGGGACCGGGTCCTGTCCTTCTGGCGGGACCTGACCGACCCGGTTCGGTCGCCGGGCGAGGGGCATCCATCCCTGCCGGGAAATCCTATCGGTCCTTCCGGGCGGAGGTTGGGCGAGCGGGTCCTGGTCATCAGTCACGGCGGCGTCATCCGCGTCATCCTTTGCGAGGTGCTTGGTCATCCCCTGGAACGGTTACTGGAACTGGAAGTCGGCCACGCCAGCCTCCTCCCTATCCGCCGCGAAGGCGCGATCAGCCATGACCTCTCGCACCCCCTTCACCGCGAGACATTGACCGCCGGCCTCCCTGGCCAGCCCCGGCAGCCCGTGAGTCCGCTTGGTCCGAACCAGCCTGAAGATGAAATCCAGATTGAGCTTGGTGGGCTGTCCGGGGATGAGACCCAGTCCGGGGAGGGAAACTTGTCCGGGGAGGTGACTCGGTCCTGGGATCAGAACCAGCCCGGGGATGAGACCCCATCGGGGGATGGGCCTCCATGAGCCGCCCCTTGCTGATCGCCATACAATTCCTTACCCGCTTTCCGATTCGCCTCCAGGGAGAAATATCCGCGACGGATATCGGTCGTTCCCTGCTCTACTATCCCCTGGTCGGTCTGCTGCTGGGCGGTATCCTCGCCGCCGCCGCCTGGGCACTCACCGATGTCCCGACCATGCTGGGCGCTGCCCTGGTCCTGACGCTCTGGGCCGGCCTGACCGGCGCCCTGCACCTGGACGGCCTGGCGGACACCATCGACGCCTGGGCCGGTGGCCGGGGGGACCCCGAGCGCACCCTGGCCCTTCTGAAGGACCCCTGCAGCGGTCCACAGGGCGTCACCGGTCTGGTGCTGGTCCTGCTGATCAAATTTGCCGCCCTGGTTGCGATCCTGGAATCGGGCGGCTACCTGCCCCTGCTACTGGCCCCCTTCCTGGGGCGGTCCGTGCTGCCATTGCTTTTCTTGACCACCCCCTACGTCCGCCAGGGAGGACTGGGCACCGCCCTGGCCGCCGGCATCCCCCGCTCCCTGAGTAAAGGGATGCTCCTTGCGGTCACCCTCGCCACCATCCTGGTGGGAAGCTATGCAGGGGTCCTGGCGTTGGCCAGTGCCCTGATCACGTTCCATCTACTCCGCCGGTCAATGATGGAACGTATCGGTGGTGCCACCGGCGATCTGGCGGGGGCACTGGTGGAGTTCACCGAGACGACGATCCTAACGATGATGATAGTCGCCAGGGGCCTGGCGGACTGAAACCCGCGGATCTTTCTCGCATGCATTTCCCCCTGGCATTCGTATAATAGCCGCCGTCAGGAACCCGCCCACTCCGCGGGTAACGGGCTTCAGGAGAGGTGCCGGAGTGGCCGAACGGGCTTGACTCGAAATCAAGTGAAGGCGTAAGCCTTCCGTGGGTTCGAATCCCACCCTCTCCGCCAGATCAAACAAGTTTATCCATGAATATCAGTTGCTTGGGTTGATAGCTAAACCTTAAAGCTACCATCCTGCACTGAAACCCGCCGACAAAGCCCACGGCTACATGTCGTTCACCCTTTCTTCCTGGGTGAAATCCCCCTCCTCCCGCCCGCCAGGCAATCACCGCAGCTCCCTCGCCCGGATCTCCCTCCGGGGCCAACCTCAACCGCCAGGAGCGGCCTGGCGTCGCCGGCTCAGATCAGTCTCTGGCCAACCGGGCGGGCTGTCTCCTGGGGGCGCTGGCCGGCCTGGGCGGCTGCACGCCCGGTCCCCCGCCCCTGCCTCCGCTTGACCGAAACCGGGCCTAAGCGCATTCAGCCCAGAACCAACCCCTTGGCCTCTCGCGTGCTGCCCCTCAACTGATCCAGCTCCAGCATCAGCTTCGGCGGTTCCGTGATCACCAGATAGCGCCAACTGCCGTGTTCGCCGCAGCGGTTCACCGCCGCCACCCAGCGTTGGGCGGCCTTGGCCTTGCGGTCAGCGTCATCGGCATAGCGCCCCTTGATCTCGATCAGCAGGGTCAGGCCCGTCGTCAGCACGGCGATGAAGTCGGGGTAGTAATGGGGCCGGCACACCCTGCTTACGGTAGGGGATGCGCAGGCCCAGCCGCAGGCCGACGATATGGGTCACGGTATTGGCGTCCCAGCCCTCGGTGAGCATGGCCACCGAGACGATGCAGCGGATATCCCGGCCCGGCGCTACCCGCTCATCGAGCCAGCGATAACCTACGCCGGCCCCCGCTCCCGTCGCCAGTCCCGACCCCGGTCCCGGTGGCCATCTTGCAGGCATAGCGCAGAAAGGCGCGCTGGCCCGCCGCCTTGGTCAGCGCCCCCGGCTCATCCAGGGGGATGCGCGGCAGGCCGCGCTTGCAGTGCTCCGCGGCCTCGACCAGAGAGATGAGGGTCTCCGCCGCCTCGATCTGGGCGATGGGGCGGTCGGACATGGTGGTGACCTCGCTTACCTCAGCTCATCGCCTGCTTCCAGATCCGACGCACCGGATACTCGTCAAACAGGTCGTCGCCGCTGACCACGGGGATGCCCTCCACCATGGCCTGGGCGATGATCAGGCGATCAAATGGATCGCGATGGTAAAAAGGCAGGTCGGTGAGGACGGCGGTGTGTCGGGGCAGGATCGGCAGGATGCGCATGGCGTTGACCGTCAATTCCCGCTCCATGAAGGGGCCATAGGGTTCGGGGAGTTCATACTTACCCAGGCTGATCTTGATCGCGATCTCGCAAT
>SBFV01000335.1 GCA_006227775.1 Gammaproteobacteria bacterium
CATGAGGGTGCGCGCCAGGCCCAGGCGCATGCGCCAGCCGCCGGACCAGGAGTCCACCGGGCGCCGCTCCTCGCCGGGGCTGAAGCCCAGGCCATGGAGCAGGCGGGCGGCGCGGCTCTCCGCCGTGTAGCCCCCGATGGCCTCCAGGCGGGCGTGAAGCTCCCCCTGACGCAGGCCATCCCCCGCCGCCTCGGCCGCCGCCAGGTCGCGCTGGACCTGGCGCAACTCGCGGTCGCCGTCCATGACCAGCTCGATGGCGGGCTGGTCGCCGCTGGGGGTCTGCTGGGCGACGTGGGCGATCTCCCAGCTCACCGGCACCAGCACCTCGCCGGCGTCCGGGTGCAGTTCCCCCTTGATGAGAGCGAAGAGGCTCGACTTACCGCAGCCGTTGGCCCCCACCAGGCCCATCTTCTGGCCGGGATAGACGGTGAGATCGGCACCCTCCAGCAGCAGGCGGGTGCCGCGGCGCAGTTCTAGATCACGGAGTTGCAGCATGATGGCTTCGAGGGGGATCTGGGGGGCAGGGTCAAGGTAACACTACCCGAGACATTATGATTCCCGGTTGAGGTCGGGCATAGGGCGGGTCGGGTGGCGTCCGGCAGGGGTGTCGACCGCGGGGATGCGGTCGTCAAGCCGCTAGGGAGGGCTCCAGGTTGTCCCCCGCCAGGCGTCACCTGACCCGGGAAAACCCTCAAGGCGATAGGCGATGGGTAGGCATTTTTTCTGGACGGAAGGGTCAAACCGGAGATTGGCGGTCCAGCCGCCGATAGCCGATGGCCTCCCCGAGATGGCTGGTCTCGATACCCTCGCTCCCGGCCAGGTCGGCGATGGTCCGCCCCACCTTGAGCACCCGGTGATAGCCGCGGGGCGACAGGCCCAGACGGGCCATGGCCTGGGTCATGAGACGCTGGCCGGCCTCGTCCAGGCGACAGTGACGCTCGATCTCCCGGGGCTCCAGGGCCTGGTTGGGCTTGCCCTGGCGGTTGAACTGACGCTCGCGCGCCGCTTCCACCCGGGCACGGACCTGGGCGCTGGTCAGGATCTCCGCTGCGGGAACGACTCGATCGCCCGTCGGCGGATAGGCCCGAGCGGCGGGCGTGGCATCAGACCAACCGCCGGCTGGGGCGGGGGGCCTTGCCTTGGTCCGCGGTCCGCTCGGGGCCTCGGGGGGAATGCCGCCCGTGGTGTCCCGCGGCCAGCGCTCCGGCATGCCGGCGAGACGTACGGCCGGGGGGGCGGTCATCTCCGCCGGCCCTAAGCGCGGCACCTCCACATGGAGATCGATCCGATCCAGTAGGGGCCCGGAAAGTCGGGCGCGGTAGCGGGCGACCTGTTCGGCGGTGCAACGGCAGCGTCCGCCCGGGTCACCGAGATAGCCGCAGGGACAGGGGTTCATGGCGGCGACGAGCTGAAAGCGGGCCGGAAAGCGGACCTGGCGGGCAGCGCGGGAGATGTGGATATGACCGGACTCCAAGGGCTCGCGCAGTACCTCCAGCACCCGCCGTTCGTACTCCGGCAGTTCGTCGAGGAAGAGCACGCCCAGATGCGCCAGGGAGATCTCCCCCGGGCGGGGGTTGGCGCCCCCGCCCACCAGGGCGATGGCGGAGGCGGTATGGTGGGGGGAGCGGAAGGGGCGTTGGCGCCACCGCGCCGGGTCGAAGGTCTCCAGGCCGCTTACGGAGCGGATGGCGGCGACCTCCAGGGCTTCTCCCTCGCTCAGGGCCGGCAGCAGGCCCGGCAGGCGACTGGCGAGCATGGACTTGCCGGTGCCCGGGGGGCCGATGAAGAGGAGGCTGTGGGCGCCGGCGGCCGCGACCTCCAGGGCGCGCTTGGCGTGGGCCTGGCCGCGGACCTCGCTCAGGTCGGCGTACAGGGCCTCCACCGGGTCGATGTCCTCGGCCCGGTAGGTCCCCAGGGGCGTTTCGCCATTGAGATGGGCGCAGACCTCCAGCAGGTGAGCGGCGGGGTGGATGCGCAGACCCTTGACCAGCCCAGCCTCGGCGGAGTTCTCCCGCGGCAGGACCAGGGCGCGGCCGGCGTCACGGGCCGCCAGGGCCGCCGGCAGCACCCCCTGGACGGGGCGCAGGTCGCCGGACAGGGCCAGTTCGCCGAGGAATTCCAGTTCCGGCAAGGCCTTGATCCGCAATTGCCCGGAGGCCCCCAGCACCCCCAGAGCGATGGGCAGATCGAAGCGCCCTCCCTCCTTGGGCAGGTCCGCCGGCGCCAGGTTGACCGTGATCCGCCCCGCGGGGATCTGGAAACGGCCGTTATGGAGGGCGCCGCGCACCCGGTCCTTGCTCTCGCGTACCGCCATCTCCGCCAGGCCGACGATGTTCATGGCCGGCAGCCCGCCGGAGGCCTGGACCTCAACGGTCACGGCCGGGGCGGACATGCCCTCCCGGGCACGGCTGTGGAGGATGCAGAGGCTCAAGACAGGCCTGGTCCCGGCATCAGCGGCGATCTTGCCAAGGGTCAGCCAGAAATCTCAAGGCGTAGCGCTACCGTCATTACCGCCAATCTTCAGGGCCTTCTCCAGCTCCGCCACCTGGGTCTCCAGGTGCTCCAGCTTGGCGCGGGTGCGTGCCAGGACGGCGCTCTGGACGTCGAACTCCTCCCGGGTCACCAGGTCCAGCTTGGCCAGACCGGCCTCCAACATGGCGCGCATGTTCCGTTCCATATCCTGCTGCAGGGCCTGGAGCCCCTGGGGCAGACTGCCGGTCAGGCGGCGGGTAAGGTCGTCGAGGTGCTTGGGATCGAACATGGTTTCACCTGGGGTTGGCTTGGGATGCAGCCGATAGCGCGCGGGGTTAGGAGAGGGTGGGGAATTATACCCTTCAAGGTTCGGGTTCCGGTTTAGCCAAGGCCACAGCGCCCAGGAAAATCCTGGGTGCCGGATAGGGAGTGCTGGCGGTTAGGCGGGACGCATAGGGGGGAATCCCTCGACCGGCCCGGCAAGTCGCGACGGTCCTCATCGGGGCTCGCCGATCAAGGCGCCATGGCCCTCAATGGTTGGAAGAGGGCGCGTTCCGCTGGGATCCGCTTTCCTCGTACCAGATCAGGTGCTCCAGCAGTTCGGTGGTGCGCTCCAGGGAGGCGTAAAGGTTATCGAGAATCCGGGGCACCTGGTTCACTTCCAGGAGGCTGCGGTTTTCCAGGGCGGCGAGTTGGGCGTTGCCCAGGATGCTGGATAGCAGGTCGTGAAAGAGCCCATCGGCCTGATGACCCACCGAGCGCGCCAGGAGCTTGCATTGGGCATCGAGGCTTTCCTCGAACCGACGCTGCGCCAGTTCCGCCGCCTTGTGTTCGCTCAGATCGTTGCAAATCATCACGTAGCCCATCATCCCCGTGGTAGCCGACACCACGGGGTCGAGGCGCAGCAGCAGATTCCGCTCCAGACCGTCCAGCGTCCGCAGTCGGACCTCCCCCCGCCAAGGGCGTTGTTGGGTCAAGACCTGGACCATCCAGGGCTGTGCCTCGAACGGGTCCTGGAACCGTCGCAGCAGATCGCCAAATCGCTCCCCACCCTGATCCAGGGGTAGGAGCCGTTCAAAGGCTTTGTTGAGCAGAATGATGTTCTCGGCGGGATCGGCGATGACCAGAGGTTGTTCGGACAGGCGCAGTCCGGCGACGAACTGTTTGACCTGTTGTTGGGTGATCAGCAGCCGGATGGAGCGGATCTGTTGCATCACATCCATGATCGAGTTGCCGATCTGAATCGCCAGGCTGAAATCGTGCAGGGTCCAGGGGGTGGATTTCCCCTTGACCACCTCGTACCAGCGGGCGAAGGAGGCCCGGGGGGATAACTGGCTGGGATCGGCGCCGGTTTTGACCGCTTCATAGGGATTGCCCGCCCAGGTCAGGGTGCGCACCCGTTCCGGACGGAACCAGATCAGGTATTCCCCCGGATTGGCCGAGATGGGTACGGCGAGCATCCCGGCGGTGCCGGCGCCAAGGGCGGCGAAGCGGGGATCTTCGCTGGCCAGGGCGCTGGTGGCATAGGCTGGGGCCTCGGGCAGCTCGCTCAACCAGGCCTGAATGTCGCACAGGTGCCCCAAGGTGGGCACCTCACCCGCCGTCAGGGCCGCATCGTCCCGCATCAGGGCCACGCCACCGGCGTCAAGGGGCTCCAGCAGTTCCCGGGGGTGATCGAACAGGGCTTTTTCCCAGGCCCCGGTGGTGGCGATGGCGGTGACCATCAACTCCTCCAGGCGGCGCACGGCCATTTGCGCCTGGGCTTGCACGAAGCCTTCCAGGGCCGTGATGCGGGTGGCGATGGCCTCCGCGAGCAAGGCGCAGACGACCCGGACCGGATAAGGGATCAACCGGGGGCTGTCGTGATGGCAAATCACCAGCCCCCACAGCTTGCCCTTGACCATGAGCGAGGTGGACAGGGCCGCGCGGACGCCCATGTTTTTGAGGTATTGCCGATGGATCGGCGACATGCTGCGCAGGCCGCAGAGGGACAGATCCAGGGGCTCCGCCGCGCCGGTCGGGGCGGCGGCGATCAGGGGGACGGGTTCGTAGTCCACGTCGCCGAGGACCCGGATGCGATTGCGTTCGTAGAGCAGGCGGGCAATCTGCGGGATGTCCGATGCCGGGTAGCGGTTGCCAAGGTAGGATTCCTGATCTCGCCGGCGCTCTTCGGCGATCACGCTGCCATGTCCCTCTTCGTCGAACTGGTACACCATGACGCGATCATAGCCGGTGATGCGCTGGAAGATTCTGGCCGTCTCGGTGGTCAGGGTTGTCAGGCTGGGGGCGGTGGAAAGGGATTTCAGGGCCTGGTGGACGAAGGTGCCCAGGTTGAGCGGGGGGCCGGCGATTTCCAGCTCGATGATCAGGCCGCCCTGGGGCGGTCGATGGATTGAGCCATCCAGTTCCATCCCCAGGGTCGCCACCTGGCAGCGCACCGCGACGGGGATTTTATCGCTGGAGTCCTGGAGACGAATGCGCACACGCTCGGCCAGGTTGCCGCCCAGGCTGGCCAGGGGCAGGCCCAGTATCTCGCCGGGCAGTTGCAGGAAGTCGCGGGCATTGGCGCTGGCCTGGACGATGACCAGGTCCGGTTCCCGCGCCACCAGCAGCACCCCGTGGGGTTGGATGGAGCCGGCAAGGTGAATCTGCTCCCGTTCGCAGTTGGTAAGATCCGCCTCCCCAAAACGCGGGTCCGTGTCCTCGGCGGCCCTCAGGCCATTCAACATGGCGGAATTCCCCCCGGGCGGCCGTTCTCGTCCAGGCCATAGCGGCTGAATTTGACGTAGAGACTCTGGCGGCTGATGCCCAGCAGTTCAGCCGCCACCGTCCGGTTTCCCCCGGAGAGTTCCAGCGCGGCATCGATGTAATGACGCTCGATGACCTCGACCGCTTCGTCGACCAGGTGGCGGAGATTGGCCTTACCTACTTGCTTGGTGAGGAGATCTATCCATTTGGCCGTCCCGGTGGCCCGGCTTTCGGTCGAGAGGCGCCGGTCGACGTTGCGAATACAGACGCCGATGTGACTGGAAGAGGCGGGGGAATTGCCCGCGGCGGAAATTTCAACCTCGATCTCCGACCCCAGTTCGCCATGGAGCCGGGTCGAAAACAGTCTCACGGCGCCCAGGCGCCGAACATTCGCCAGGAGGATGGCGAGATCGGCCTCCGAGCGGCCAAGCCAGCGCCCAAGGGGCTTGCCCAGCAGCGAGGTTTCGGAGCCCATCTGAACCATATCGAGAAACGCCTGATTGGCGCGGAGGATGGTGCCTTGGTCATCGATGACCACGAAGGCATCGGGTCCCCGTTCCATGAGGTCCTCCAGCGGAATGACGCTCGCCGGCTGGCTAAGCGGGGGTTGATCGCCGGTGGGGGCGAGCTGGACCAGAAAGCCTTGGTGGCCACCGGTTGCCGTGAGGGATGCGCGAGCATACCAGCTTTGGGGGGGTACCCCCAACCGGACGAGGATGCCCGGGGCCACGCCACGGTCCTTGACCTCATGCAGCATCCGGGATAAGGCATCGCGGTCATCGGGGTGCAAGCCATCCATCAATCTGCCGGCTCTGCCCCCCTTCGTCGCCCGTCCTTCACCGCCCAGGGCCTCGTCAGCCATGGGATTAGACTCAAGGATGCGCAGATCCCGTGCATCCAGGAGCACGATGGCCTCACTGGAGGCCTGAGTTACCTGGCGATAGCGGGTCTCGAAGTCCCGCATCCTCAGGTAATCCCGCTCCATGGCTTGCTGCGCCTCGACCAGGCGGTTCTGCATTTCGGCGATGGCCCACAGGCTCTTGCCGACCGCCAATAAACGGCTGGTGCAATTCAGACGCAGAACGGTGAACTCGATCGGAGACTCGTTCCCACTGGGCAAGCGCTGCACCACCTGACGAAAGGGGGATACCCCGTGATCCCTGGCCTCGTTGAGGATGCCGTCGAGCAGGCCCTGATCGGCTTCCCGCACGGTCCTGGTCCAGGACCGCCCCAGCCACTCCGTGGCCTTTTCACCCGCCAAGACGCCGGAAAAAGAGGCCTGCTCGATATGGCCCTGCATATCCATGATCAGCTTTACGTCAGGCATCACGGGACGAGTCTGCATCAGTGGGTCCTGCGGTTCATTAGCGAGCCCGCGAGCTGAAATGGTTCTTTTCGGTAATCCGCCCCCTGAGCCTCCATGGCGGGGCAGTTTGCCTCTGGAGTTCGCGACGGGAGGCCGCTTGTTCTCCAGGGGGTTGAGATTCCATGGCCGATCGTTTTCCGCGCCCACGATCCCCCGGGGCAGGAAAAATAAAAAGGGTAATCCTCTCAGTGCGTTGATCGCCGCGCGCAACAGACTGAGGGGCTCACCCCATCCCTGATCAAAAATAGCATAAAAAAGTGATCGGATGGCGCCGCGGTTCCCCCCGGTCTCCAGGGGAACCGCCCTCGAGTCCGGTCTACCCGAAGCATTTGGCTGTCGGTTGAGCCAGGGAGGATTGGTAAAGCCAACAATGGATGGTCGATCGCGATCGCGATCGCTGGCGGTGAGGATGGCATGAATTCTGGTCTCTTGGCGCGCGTTTGGCATGATGCATGCTAATTTTATTTGCATGCTACTTCTCATGAGGGAGATGGCCACTCCCCCTGGCGATGAGGAAGCCGCTGCTGTCTTTCTCGTCTTAGATATTTTTTACAGCAGCGCCAATGCCGTACCCCCAACCCAACCGTCCCCGACCCCCAGAGATGATCGCCCATGGAACAAATCGCCCATCTGGCCTATGCGCTGGATACCTTTTACTTGCTGGTCTCCGGCGCCCTGGTGATGTGGATGGCCGCCGGCTTCGCCATGCTGGAGGCGGGTCTGGTGCGGGCCAAGAACACGGCTGAGATCCTGACCAAGAATCTGGCCCTCTTCGCCATCGCCTCCCTCCTGTACCTGCTCCTCGGCTACGGTCTCATGTACCCCGCCGGGGGGAGCGGCCTTATCCCGGCCTTCGACGGGTTCGCCCTACTGGGAGATGACCTGGACATGCAGGCCGCGCTACCCGCACCCGGGGAGGGCGGCCACGCCCGGCTGGCGGATTTCTTCTTCCAGGTGGTGTTCGCCGCCACCGCCATGTCCATCGTCTCCGGCGCCGTCGCGGAGCGGATGAAGCTCTGGCCCTTCCTGCTCTTCTGCCTGGTCATGACCGGCGTCATTTACCCCATCCAGGGCTACTGGAGCTGGGGCGGCGGTTTCCTCGAGGAACGGGGGTTCAAGGACTTCGCCGGCTCCGGGGTGGTCCATCTGGCGGGGGCCAGCGCCGCCCTGGCCGGGGTGCTCCTGCTCGGCCCACGCCGGGGCAAGTACGGCAAGGACGGTTCCATCCATGCCATTCCCGGCGCCAACCTGCCCCTGGCGACCCTCGGCACCTTCATCCTCTGGCTGGGCTGGTTCGGCTTCTCCGGCGGGTCCGCCCTCAAGATCGCCGGCGTCGCCGAGGCCAACGCGGTGGCGACGGTCTTCGTCAATACCAATCTGGCCGCCGCCTCCGGCCTGCTGGCCGCCCTGATCGTCGGCCGTCTGCTGTTTGGTAAGGCCGACCTGACCCTGATCCTCAACGGCGCCCTGGCCGGCCTGGTGGCCATTACCGCCGAGCCACTGACGCCCGCCCCCCTGGCCGCCAGCCTGATCGGCGCCTTGGGGGGGACCCTGGTGGTCTTCGCCATCATCAGCCTGGACAAGCTGCGGATCGATGATCCCGTGGGCGCCATCTCGGTCCACGGTCTGGTGGGGATCTGGGGATTGCTGGCGGTGCCGCTCACCAACGCCGAGGCCAGCCTGAGCGCCCAGTTGCTTGGCATCGCCACCATCCTGGCCTGGGTCTTCCTCGCCTCCTTGCTCATCTGGTCCCTGCTCAAGGCCACCCTGGGCCTGCGGGTGGGGGAGGCCGAGGAATGGGAAGGGGTGGATGCGAGCGAGTGCGGTCTGATGGCCTACCCCGAATTCGTCGGCGCCAAGGGAGCCGGGCGCTGAAGGGGCTAGGTCCTGGAGTCCAGGGTCTCGTCGAGCATGCCCTGGTGGCGGATGAAGCGGACGACCTCGGCCAAGCCCTCCCCGGTCTTGAGATTGGTGAAAACGAAGGGCCGGTCACCGCGCATACGCCGGCTGTCGGCGGCCATGACCTTGAGGGATGCCCCCACGTAAGGCGCCAGATCGATCTTGTTGATCACCAGCAGGTCGGACCCGGTGATGCCAGGGCCGCCCTTGCGCGGGATCTTCTCGCCTTCGGCGACGTCAATGACGTAGATCGTCAGATCCGCCAGTTCCGGGCTGAAGGTGGCGGCAAGGTTGTCGCCACCGCTCTCGATGAAGATCAGGTCGAGGTCCGGAAAGCGCTGGCACAGGTCCTCCACCGCCGCCAGATTCATGGAGGCGTCCTCGCGGATGGCGGTGTGAGGACAGCCACCGGTCTCCACGCCCAGGATGCGCTCCGGGGGGAGGGCGCCGGCCTGGGTGAGGATGCGGGCGTCCTCGCGGGTGTAGATATCGTTGGTCACCACCGCCAGGCTGTAGCTGTCGCGCAGGGCCTTGCACAGGGCCTCCAGCAGGGCGGTCTTGCCGGAGCCCACGGGGCCGCCCACGCCCAGGCGCAGGGGTTGCTTGTCGTCGTTCATGCCTTGCCTCCTCAGGAGCGGAACAGTCGGCAGTATTGGGTCTGATGCTGGCTGCTGGCGATGGCCAGGGCCGGGGCCGAGGCTCCCAGTTCCTCGTCGCTCAGGCTCAGGCCCCGCTGGACGGCCTCCACCAGGACGGGACCCAGGTCGCGCAACAGGCGCTGGCCGGCGGTCTGACCCAGGGGTATGAGTTTGACCCCGGCCAGGACCAGGTTCTCCAGCCAGGACCAGGCCAAGCCCAGGGCCGCCCGCGGCAGGGGGATACCCCAGCCGGCCGCCGCCAGGGCGAAACCGGCGCTCTGACAGGTCGCCAGGGTGGGGCGCCAGTCTTTGGCCAGAGGCACCTTCAGCTCGACCAGCAGGCTGGCCAGGGCGCGACCCCGGTGACGCTCCTCGTCACGCAGCTCGCTCGTCTCCCGGTTGGCCAGCAGCCAGCGGCACCAGTCCCCCAGGGCCTGGCCGTCGCCAGCCAGCACGGCCCAGTGCAGGCGCGCCAGGACGGGAATCTCGACGGCCGCCAGATTGGTGGTGGCGAGATCGGCCAGCCAGTCCCCCAGGCTGGCGGCGTCCCGCACCCAGCCCGCGGCCACCGCCCACTCCAGGCCCTGGGAGTAGCTGAAACCGCCGATGGGCAGGCTGCCGCTGCACAGTTGCAGCAGACGCATCAGGGCCAGATCGGTGATGTCTGGCGGTGGTCGTGATAGGGGAGCTTCCACTCAGCCGCTCGCCGGTCAGGCCAGATCGGGCTCATCCCCCCGCCACGCCGGGGGTCCGAGGGGGTCATGAGTCGGGTCCGCCCCCTCACCAGAGGCGGGGGTGTGCCTATGTCCATGGCCCTGGTCATGGGCCTGGCCGTGGCTGGTGCTCTCTCCATCAAGTTCGCCGGGGTCCTGACCCCGATCATGACCTTCGCCATGACGATGGGCGTGGCCGTGGCCATGGGCGTGATCCCGCGCCAGGTCATGGCCCCCGCCGCTGCCGGCATAGGCGCCGGGTTCGGGTTCGAAGGGCCCTTCCTCGCGGCCCACCGCCAGCCCCAGACTACGCAGCATGGCGTCCAGGACATGGTCGTGCCGATAGCGAAGCCGGCCAGCCTCGATACCCAAGGGGACGTGGCGATTGCCCAGGTGGTAGCAGGCCCGGGCCAGCAGCAAGGGGTCCGGGCAGGACGCCACGGACAGGCTCTCCGGGGCGGCCCGCACCCGGACGGTCAGGCCCTGCGGGCTGGCCAGCAGATCGCCCTCCCGCAGGCTGAGCCCCCGCTCCAGGAAGAGCCCGGCCTCGCGGCCATCGTCCAGGGTCACCCGCAGGCGGCTCTTGATCCGGCTCGCCAGGGGCAGGGTCAGGGTGGCAACCGGCGTGGCGTCCCCGGCCTCCGCCTGGGTCAGAAGATGGGTCAGGCGAATCATCAAACTTACCCTTTGGCCACCCAGGCGCGGCCGGGCCGGCCCGGCAGGCCCGGCAGGCCCGGCTGGCCCGGCTGGCATGGCTGGCATGGCTGGCATGGCTGGCATGGCTGGCATGGCTGGCATGGCTGGCATGGCTGGCTGTGTGACATCTCGCCGTTGCGTTTGCTCTGATTCTGGCTTGGCCTCAGGCTCTGGCACTTGCTCTGGATCGGGATCTGGCTTGGGATCGGGGTTGGCATCAGCGTCAGGAGCGATCGTCAAAACAGAAAGTAACGTTGCGCCAGAGGCAGCTCGGTGGCGGGCTCGCACACCAGCAATTCGCCGTCGGCCCGCACCTGGTAGGTCTGGGGGTCCACCTCGATGTGGGGCTGCCAATCGTTGAGGCGCATGTCGGCCTTGCGCAGCTCACGGCAGCGGGACACCACCCCGATCTGGCTGCGCAGCCCCAGCCGCTCCGGCACACCGGCCGCCGCGGCGGCCCTGGAGACGAAGGTCAGGCGCGTGGCCAGACGCGCCCCGCCCAGGGCGCCGAACATGGGCCGATAGTGCACCGGCTGGGGGGTGGGGATGGAGGCGTTGGGATCGCCCATGGGCGCGGCGGCGATCATCCCGCCCTTGATGATGAGACTGGGCTTGACGCCAAAGAAGGCCGGCCGCCACAGCACCAGATCCGCCAGTTTGCCCACCTCGATGGAGCCCACCTCATGGCCAATGCCGTGGGTGATGGCGGGGTTGATGGCGTACTTGGCGATATAGCGCCGGGCGCGGCCATTGTCGTGGCGTGCCGGGTCGCCGGCCAGGCTGCCGCGCTGCGCCTTCATCTTGTGGGCCGTCTGCCAGGTACGGGTGATGACCTCCCCCACCCGGCCCATGGCCTGGCTGTCCGAGGAGATCATGGAGAAGGCCCCCAGGTCGTGGAGGATGTCCTCGGCAGCGATGGTCTCGCGGCGGATGCGTGACTCGGCGAAGGCGACGTCCTCGGCGATGGCGGGGGAGAGGTGAT
>SBFV01000029.1 GCA_006227775.1 Gammaproteobacteria bacterium
TTTCTCCAGGACCCTGCCGTGATCGACCGCATCCTGGTCGCCATTGCGCCCCATCCCGGGGAGCGACTGGTGGAGATCGGACCTGGAAGGGGGGCCATTACCCGGCCCCTGTTACGCCTGGCCGGCCATCTGGACGTGGTGGAACTGGACCGGGACCTGATCGAACCCCTGGCGCGGGCCTGTCGCACGCTGGGGGACTTGACCATCCATCAAGCCGATGCCCTGATTTTCGATCTCTGCCCGCTCGCCCACCGGAATGAAAAGCTGCGTATTGTCGGGAACCTACCCTATAACATCTCTACTCCCCTTCTGTTCCGTTTTCTGGAGCAGAAGAGCTGCATCCATGACCTGCACCTGATGCTCCAGAAGGAGGTAGTGGATCGCATCGTCGCCCCGCCGGGCTCAAAGACCTATGGGCGTCTCTCCGTCATGATCCAGACCTGGTGCCGCGCCGATGCCCTCTTTACTATCCCCCCTCCGGCGTTCTTTCCTGCACCTTTGGTTGACTCGGCCTTTCTACGGCTGGTGCCCCTGTTTCCATCGCCCCAAAGGCCACGAGAGCCACGCCATCACGCCCACTTGGTCGCTCAGGCCTTTTCCCAGCGCCGCAAGACCTTGCGCAATACGCTGAAGGATCTGGTCAGACCGGAGGTTTTTGCCCAGCTGAATATTGATCCTGGTCAAAGGGCGGAGGAATTGCCGGTCTCCGCCTTCGTGGAACTGGCCGATCTGACTTGTAATACCCTCTCAACGCCTGATATTTAAGCCATCGCTAATCCGTTTTCGGTCTGCCCACGATGGGTCACTAACCAAGCACGGGCAACTGTGGTTGGGACACGCCAGGAACAGCTTTGTCAGACAAGGCGATGGTGGGAGCCCGGGCCCGTACAGCCCAATGAGCCCTAACCCACCGATCGTGCTGGATAGCCAAGCCATTCAACCGGCTCTGAGGCACTTCGGTTTTCGGCCCGGCGCGAAAACCCCGAAAATTCCGTTGCGATAAGTCTCCCTCCATCGGGTGCTCCAGCGGCGACCACCTGAATGGTAAGTTATTGCGAGTTTCAGCAGGCAGACGAAGAACCATGAACGACCACGAGGACCGACAGGATTCCATCAACCCTGATGCAGAGGCGCCGACGACTCCTGAAGAGCAGGAGGCGATCAGGGTCGAGTCCAACATGCCCGCCCGGGTCAAAGACGTGCTGCCAGGGATCATCCATCTGCTGCCAGTGGCGGCGCGACCCTTTTTTCCAGGCCAGGCAGTCCCCCTGTTGATGTCCGCCAAGCATTGGTCCAAGACCATCCGGACCGTCGTCGATTCCGACAACAAGATTCTGGGGGTGGTTCTGGTCAGTGGCGACACCGCGGAGGAGGCGGTACCCGAGCATTTTTTTTCCATCGGCACCGCTTGTCGGATTCACCGCGTCCATGAGCAGGACGGCTATCTGCAAGTGCTGGTGGAATGCCTGCACCGTTTTCGCATCGAGAATTGGGTAGCGCGACGGGCCCCCTTCTCGGCTCGGGTCGAGTATCTGCCAGAACCTAGCCGGGAGCCCAATGACGAGGTCAAGGCTTACGCCATGGCCGTCATTAATACGATCAAGGAGTTGCTCCCGCTCAATCCCCTCTATGTCGAGGAACTGCGGGTCTTCCTTGACCGTTTCGGGCCGGATGATCCCTCGCATCTATCCGACTTTGCCGCTAGCCTGACCACTTCCACCAAGGAACAACTCCAAGAGGTACTCGAAGCAGTCGACCTGCTGAAACGGATGGAAAAGGTTCTGATTCTACTCAACAACGAATTGGAACTGGCACGTGCCCAGCAGAAGATCCGCGAGTCCGTGGAAGAACGCATGCAGAAACACCAGCGTGACTTCTTCCTGAAGGAACAACTGAAGGTCATTCAGAAGGAACTCGGACTGGCCAAGGACGACCGCACAGCGGAACTGGACAAATTCCGGGAGCGTCTCAAGGACCTGGTCCTGACCGCGGAAGCCCAGAAGCGTGTGGATGAAGAACTGGAGAAGATGGCTATCCTGGAGACGGGTTCCCCAGAGTATTCGGTCACCCGTAACTATCTGGACTGGATCACCACCCTACCCTGGGGAAAATATTCTAAAGACAAGCTTGACCTCAAAAGGGCACGGCGAGTCTTGGACCGGGATCATTACGGCCTGGAGGACGTCAAGTCCCGCATCCTCGAATTCCTGGCGGTTGGCATTCACAAAGGTGAGATCGCCGGTTCGATCATCCTCCTGGTAGGACCTCCGGGGGTTGGCAAGACCTCGGTTGGCCGCTCCATCGCCGATGCCTTGGGGCGCAGCTTTTTTCGCTTTTCCGTGGGCGGTATTCGCGATGAGGCCGAAATCAAGGGGCATCGGAGGACGTATATCGGCGCCATGCCTGGCAAGTTTCTCCAGGCGGTAAAGGACACGGGTACCGCCAATCCCGTCATCATGCTGGATGAAATCGATAAGATTGGCGCCTCCTATCATGGTGATCCGGCTTCGGCGCTGCTTGAGGTACTCGACCCGGAGCAAAACAGCGATTTTCTCGATCATTATCTTGACTTGCGCTTCGATCTCTCCAAAGTGCTCTTTGTCTGCACCGCCAACCAGATAGACGGTATCCCTGGTCCCCTGCTGGATCGTATGGAGGTCATCACCTTGTCGGGCTACATCCTGGAAGAAAAGCTGAATATCGCCAAGAAATACCTGTTTCCTCGCCAGATCGAGAAAACCGGCCTGCCAAAAGGGGCGGTGCGCCTGGACACGGCCACCCTGCGGGCCGTGATTACGGGCTACGCCCGGGATGCGGGCGTCCGCCGGCTGGATAAGCAATTAGGCAAGATCGTCAGAAAATGCGCGGTGAAATTGCTGGGAGAAGAGGAACAGCCCATCCAGGTGAGGGAAAATCAGCTCAAGGACTTTCTGGGCAGCCCCATGTTCCGGGATGAGCGCAAGCTCGCGGGTCCCGGCGTAGTGACTGGCCTGGCGTGGACCGCCATGGGCGGTGCCACCCTGTCTATCGAGGCCGTACGCACCCATGGCTTCACTCGCGGCTTCAAGCTGACGGGACAGTTAGGTGACGTCATGAAGGAGTCCGCTGAGATCGCCTATGGCTATGTGGTCAGCCATGCCGAGGCCTTCGGCATCGATCCTGCTTATTTCGAGAACGCTTTCATCCACGTCCATGTCCCCGCCGGTGCCACTCCGAAGGATGGCCCTTCCGCTGGTATCACGCTGGCCAGCGCCTTGATTTCATTGGCCCGTAAGCAGCCGGTGCGCCGGCTGGCCATGACCGGTGAGTTGACTCTCACCGGGGCGGTCTTCCCTGTCGGGGGTATACGGGAAAAACTTATCGCCGCCCGACGGGCTGGCATCAAGGAGATCATTCTCCCTGCGGATAATCAGGGGGAGTTTGAGGAAGTCCCGGAATATGTCCGGCATGGCCTGAGCATTCACTTTGCCAGCCGTTATGAGGAGGTCTTGCCGCTCCTGTTCAAGACCCCACGGACAAAAAACTAGGTTGGACTTGGCTTAATCGGCCAGATAGGTGGAGAGCGGAAGACCGCCAGCAGGAGCACACGCCACCAGGCGCGATCAATGGAACCAGGAGCGATCAATGGAAGGTTTATCCTGCGTGCGCTCGTAGATGCCCCGAGTTCCCCGGTTAGCGCCTGGGTCGGCGACGCAAAAAACCCCGTCACGGGTACCGTGGCGGGGTTGGGGGTATAAGGCCCTGGCGGTGACCTACTTTCACATGGGGAAACCCCACACTATCATCGGCGATACACCGTTTCACTTCTGAGTTCGGGATGGGATCAGGTGGTGCCAGTGCTCCATGGCCGCCAGGAAAAGCGGTGGGGTGCGGGTTTCCCCTCACCCCGAAGAGAGATTGGTTGGGCTGCATGTTACCACCCGGCGCACAGCGCTTGGGTGTTAGCGGGTCAAGCCGCACGGTCCATTAGTACGGGTTAGCTCCACGCGTTACCGCGCTTCCACATCCCGCCTATCCACGTCGTGGTCTTCGACGGACCTTCAGGGACCGCAAGGGTCCAGGGAGACCTCATCTTGGGAGGGGCTTCCCGCTTAGATGCTTTCAGCGGTTATCCCGTCCGTACGTAGCTACCCGGCAATGCCACTGGCGTGACAACCGGAACACCAGGGGTACGTCCACTCCGGTCCTCTCGTACTAAGAGCAGCTTCCCGCAAGTCTCCAACGCCCACGGCAGATAGGGACCGAACTGTCTCACGACGTTCTAAACCCAGCTCGCGTACCACTTTAAATGGCGAACAGCCATACCCTTG
>SBFV01000351.1 GCA_006227775.1 Gammaproteobacteria bacterium
TGCGATCCACAAGGATGAGGCGGATTGCTGGCGCATCCTCATGCTGATAGATTGCTGGGCCGAGCATGAGAGAGATCCCGCCACCAAAATATGCGAACACGGGTTAAAATCTGCGGCCTTACCCGCGAGGCCGATGCGCGGGCGGCGGCGGAACTGGGCGCCGACGCCATCGGTCTGGTCTTTCACGATCCCAGCCCCCGGGCGGTGGGGTTGGAGCAGGGCCGGTCGCTCCATGCCTGCCTGCCGCCCTTCGTCACCAGCGTGGGGCTCTTCGTCGACGCGGAGCCGGAGCGGGTGCGGGCGACCCTGGACCGGGTACCCCTGGACCTGCTGCAATTTCATGGCGAGGAACCGCCGGACTATTGCGCTGCCTTCGGGCGCCCCTGGATCAAGGCCATCCGCATGCGACCGGGGACGGACCTGCGGGTCCTGGGGGCGCGCTACGGGGCGGCGGCGGGTCTCCTGCTGGATGCCTACGATCCGGTCCGGGCGGGTGGGACCGGACAATCTTTCGACTGGGACCTTGTGCCGTTGGATCTGGCGCCGCATATCGTGCTGGCCGGCGGGCTGGACCCTCACAACGTGGCCGAGGCGATCCGCCGCGTGCGACCCTACGGGGTCGACGTCAGTGGGGGGGTGGAGGCGGCCAAGGGCATCAAGGATCGCCAGAAGATGGCGGCTTTCATGAAAGGTGTATTTGATGGCGATCAATCACGCTGAGGCCGGGAGCGAGGCTCAAGGCCAGACTCAATCAGCGGCCCAATCGGGGGCTCAAGCAAAAGTGCAATCCGTGACCCAGTCGGAGGACCAAACCGCGGCCCCCTCTGAGGCTTATCACTGGCCGGATGCCCGGGGCCACTTCGGTCCCTACGGGGGGCTGTTCGTCCCCGAGACCCTGATGCGACCCCTGGACGAGCTGACCCGGGCCTACGCGCGTTACCTCCAGGACCCCGATTTCCTGGCCGAACTGGACGCCGACCTGCGCGACTACGTCGGCCGGCCCTCGCCCATCTACCATGCCGAGCGCTGGAGCCGGGAGCTGGGCGGGGCCCAGATCTTCCTCAAGCGCGAGGATCTCAACCATACCGGCGCCCACAAGGTCAACAACACCATCGGCCAGGCCCTGCTCGCCAAGCGCATGGGCAAGACCCGCATCATCGCCGAGACCGGCGCCGGCCAGCACGGGGTCGCCAGCGCCACGGTGGCGGCGCGCCTGGGGCTGGAGTGCGTGGTCTACATGGGCGAGATCGACGTCGCCCGCCAGGAGGCCAACGTCTATCGCATGCGCCTGCTGGGCGCCCAGGTGGTGGCGGTCAAGTCCGGTTCACGCACCCTCAAGGACGCCCTGAACGAGGCCATGCGCGACTGGGTGACCAACGTCGACAATACCTTTTACATCATCGGCACCGTCGCCGGGCCCCATCCCTATCCGGCCATGGTGCGCGACTTCCAGGCGGTGATCGGCCGCGAGGCCCGCGCCCAGATGCTGGAGCGCCTGGGCCGGCTGCCGGACGCCCTGGTGGCCTGCGTCGGTGGCGGCAGCAACGCCATCGGCCTCTTCTATCCCTTCCTTGAGGATGCCGGGGTGGAACTCATCGGCGTGGAGGCGGCGGGGGAGGGCCTGGCCAGCGGTCATCATGCCGCGCCCCTCTGCGCCGGCCGGCCGGGGGTGCTGCATGGCAGCCGCACCTATCTGATGGAAGACAGCGACGGCCAGATCATCGAGACCCATTCCATCTCCGCCGGGCTGGACTATCCGGGGGTGGGTCCCGAGCACGCCTGGCTCAAGGACAGCGGCCGCGCCCGCTACGTCGCGGTGACGGACGAGGAGGCCCTGGCCGCCTTCCATACCCTGACCCGCACCGAGGGCATCATCCCGGCCCTGGAGTCCAGTCATGCCCTGGCCCAGGTGGCCAAGCTGGCCCCGACCCTGCGCAAGGACCAGGCCATCCTGGTCAACCTGTCCGGCCGGGGAGACAAGGACATGCACACCGTCGCCGCCCGGGAGGGCCTCACCCTATGAGCCGCATCGCCGGATGTTTCGCCGACCTGGCCGCCCGCGGCCGCACCGCCCTCATCCCCTTCGTCACCGCGGGGGACCCGGATCTGGCCACCACCGTGCCCCTGATGCACGCCATGGTCGCCGCCGGCGCCGACCTCATCGAGCTGGGCGTACCCTTCTCCGATCCCATGGCCGACGGCCCCGTCATCCAGCGCGCCAGCGAGCGCGCCCTGGCCCACCATACCCGGCTGCGCGACGTCCTGGACATGGTGAGAAAGTTTCGCGAGCGGGACGCGGCAACGCCCGTCATCCTCATGGGCTACCTCAATCCCATCGAGATCCTGGGCTATGCCGCCTTCGCCGCACAGGCCAGCGCCGCCGGGGTGGATGGCATCCTGGTGGTCGACGCCCCGCCGGAGGAGAGCGGGGAGCTGGTGACCAGCCTGCGCCAGGCGGGCATCGATCTGGTCTATCTCCTGGCCCCCACCTCGGATGAGGCGCGCATCCGCACGATTGGCGCGGTGGCCAGCGGCTTCGTCTACTATGTATCGGTCAAGGGCGTCACCGGCGCCGGCCATCTCGACCTGGCGGACGTGGACGCCAAGCTGGCGGAGATCCGCCGCCTGATCCCATTGCCGGTGGGGGTCGGCTTCGGTATCAAGGACGCCGAGACGGCGGCGCGGGTGGCCCGGATGGCCGATGCCGTCATCGTTGGCAGTGCCATTGTCGGTCGGATCGAGGCCCTGACCATGAAGCCGGAGCATATCCCGGCGGCCATTGGCGATTTTCTCGCCGGTCTGCGCGCCGCGATCGATGGCGCCGATCGCGCCTGACCCCAAGCCCTGTACAGCCCTTTCCCAGCCAGTACCCAGCGGAGTAGGCGGCCCCCATGAATTGGTTCGAACGATTGATGCCCAGCCGTATCCGCACGGAACCCAACAGCAAGAGGGCGGTGCCGGAGGGGCTCTGGGCCAAGTGCCCCGGCTGCGGAGCCGTGCTCTACCGGGCCGAACTGGAGCGGAACCTGGAGGTCTGCCCCAAGTGCGGTCACCACAATCGGTTGAGCGCCCGCCGGCGCCTGGACAGTTTTCTCGATCCCGACGGCCGTGAGGAGATCGCCCCCGACCTGGAGTCCGTTGATCCTCTCAAATTCAAGGATTTGAAAAAGTACAAGGACCGTCTGGCCCAGGCCCAGAAAGACACCAGCGAAAAGGAGGCCTTGGTGGTCATGCGCGGCCGGCTCAAGGGGCTGGACCTGGTCGCCGTGGCCTTCGAGTTCGAGTTCATGGGCGGCTCCATGGGCTCGGTCGTCGGCGAGCGTTTCATCCGCGGCGTGGATGTGGCCCTGGCCCAGGGGGCTGCCCTGGTCTGCTTCGCCGCCAGCGGTGGCGCCCGCATGCAGGAGTCCCTCTTCTCCCTGATGCAGATGGCCAAGACCAGCGCGGCCATCGGCCGGTTGCGCCAGCGCGGTTTGCCCTTCATTTCGGTGATGACCGACCCGACCATGGGTGGCGTCTCCGCCAGCCTCGCCATGCTCGGGGATATCAACATCGCCGAGCCCAACGCCCTTATTGGCTTCGCCGGTCCCCGGGTCATCGAGCAGACGGTGCGCGAGACCCTGCCCGAGGGCTTCCAGCGCAGCGAGTTTCTGCTGCAGCATGGTGCCCTGGATCTGATCCTCAGCCGCCGGGAGATGCGCGACCGCATCGGGGATCTCCTCGCCATTCTCACCCACCGGGGGCCGGTCTGAGCCTCACCGCCACCGCGCCGGCCCCGGACAGGCCAGGATCACCGGAAATCCTCCAGGGTTGCTCCCTGATTTCAGGCGTCCGACATGCGCTTTGACAAGCTCGAAGACTGGCTGACCTGGCAGGAAACCCTGCATCCCACCGTCATCGACCTGGGTCTGGAGCGCGTTGGGCGTGTCTGGGATCGCCTGAGGCCCGCGGACCCGCCCTTCCCGATCGTGACGGTGGCCGGTACCAACGGCAAGGGTTCCACGGTGGCCATGCTGGAGGCCATCTATGGCGCCGCTGGCTATCGCACCGCCGCCTATTGCTCCCCACATCTGCTCCGCTACAACGAGCGCATCCGTCTCGAGGGTCGGGAGGTGGCCGACGAGGCCCTCCGCGATGCCTTCGCCCGGGTCGACGCCGCCCGGGGGGAGGAATCCCTGACTTATTTCGAGTTTGGCACCCTGGCGGCCATGGACCTTTTCGTGCGCGCCCAGCCGGATCTGGCCATCCTGGAGGTCGGCCTGGGCGGCCGGCTGGATGCGGTCAACCTCTTCGATACCGATTTGGCCATCATCACCAGCATCGGCCGGGATCATACCGCCTGGCTGGGCGAGAGCCTGGCGGAGATCGCGGGGGAGAAGGCCGGCATCCTGCGCCCGGGACGACCGGTGGTGCTGGGTCACCGCGAGCCCCAACCGATCCTGCTGGAGCGGGCCCGGACCCTGGATTGCCCGGCCTGGGTGCTGGGGCGGGATTTCGACTGGCGCGAGGACCCACCTGGCTGGCAATGGCGGGGCCCGGCCTATCCACCCCTAAATCTGCTGCCACCGGCCCTTCGCGGTCCGATCCAGTTCGATAACGCCGCGACGGTCATCATGGCTACGGTCTGCCTGCGTGAGCGGTTTCCCGTCTCGATGGTTCATCTGCGTCAGGGCTTCCAGCGGGCTCGCCTCCCGGGACGCTTTCAGGTGTTGCCCGGGGCACCGTCCTGGATCCTCGACGTGGCCCACAACGGCCCGGCGGCCCAGGCCCTGGCCGCCAGTCTCTCCACCTATCCTTGTCCGGGCCGACATCACGCCGTCCTGGGTCTTCTGTCCGACAAGGAACCCGCGGCGGTGGCCGGCCCCCTGTTGGAGTGGGTCGATTGCTGGCATCTGGGGGCGGCGGACAACCCCCGCGCCCTGGCGGTGACGGAACTGGCCGCCGCCCTTCGCTCCCTGGGCAGGGAAAAGGGCCGGGATCTCATGCTACGTCCCTATGCCAGCCTCCGGGAGGCCATCCGTGGCGCCCATGATCAGGCCCTGTCGGGGGATTGCGTCCTGGCCTACGGCTCTTTCACCACCGTGGAGGCGGTATTGCGGACCGGGCCCTTGTCCGCCTGATGGGCGCTGGTATGCGCCAGTCCTGGCCTGAGGCGCCCGCCGGCGCCGCCGGCGGTCATTTGCCATAGCCGACATCCTTCCCTTTCCGGCCTGGCCGAGGAAGGTCGGGTAATACCGAAGATCCATTGGCGATGGGTATATAATTTCCGCCAAATGAGAGCGATCCATCCTGGGATCTTCAGGTCCCGGAGATCGCATATCCGCAATATTTAGTCTGAAGGGCCCGCTGAGGCCCCTGGGAGATCGCGATGGAGGAAGGCTCCAAGCGACGTTTGATCGGCGCTACGGTCGTCGTGGTGCTGGTCGTCATCTTCGTCCCCATGCTCCTCGATGAGGGTACCTTGACTCCGCCGGCCCCCCCGGCCGGGGAATCGGGTACCGGTCCTCAGCCCCGCCCGGAGATGGACGCCGAATTTCGTCAGCCCCTCAAACCGCCCCCCCTGGCCACCATCACCGAACTGCCCCCACCGGATCTGTTGTCCGAGTCCGAGCGGGGCATGGCGGGTGCCGGGCAGGCCCCCGCGGGTGACGCGGCGGTCAGGAAGCCGGCCACCGACGCCAGCAAGGTCTTACCCAGGACCGCGGAACCGCAGCCCTCCAAGGAGACCGCGAAGCCCGCCCCCAAGGAGGGCAGCAGGGAACCCAGGAAGGAGACGGCGCAGGAAGCCCCCAAACCCGCCGCCAAGGAACCCCCCAAGGAGACCCCCAAGTCCACCGAGCCGCCGCCCATGAAGACGGGTACCGGCTGGATTTTCCAGGTGGCTAGCCTCACCGAGCGGGCCAAGGCCGATGCCATGGCGGGGAATCTCAAGTCCAAGGGCTTCCCCGCCTTCGTCGAGGAAGCGGAGGTCAATGGTCGGACCTATTACCGGGTGCGTGTCGGTCCACGGAAAGAACGCAAGGATATCGATGCCTTGGCGGCTTCGGTGCGCGACAAGACCGGGCAGTCCGGTCAGATCCAGCGTTATTGATCCGATCGGGGCCCGGCGGATAGCGCGGCAAGGGTGCCTGTCTTCCCATGGCGGTCAACTGGATCGATGCCTTCATCCTGGGCCTGATCGGATTTTCGGCCCTGGTGGGCCTGTGGCGGGGCTTGATCCGGGAGGTCCTGTCCCTTGCCATCTGGACCCTGGCCCTTCTGCTGGCCTGGCGCTACCACCCCTTGCTGGCCCCCGAACTGGCCCCCTGGTTAGCGGGCGAAACCAGCCGGCTCGCCGCGGCCTTCGCCCTCCTGGCCCTGGGAGGGGTTCTGGTCGGCGGCCTGATCGGCTATCTCCTCACCTCCCTGGTCGAACTGGCTGGTCTCAAGGGTACCACCCGCCTCCTGGGTGGCCTCTTCGGTCTGATCCGAGGCGTCTTGATCGTTGCCATGTTGGCCTTTCTCGTTGCCTTGACCCCCCTCAACGAGCAACCGGTCTGGCAGGATTCCCGCCTGATCGGTCGCTTTCAGGTCCTGGCGCAGCGCGTACTGGCCGAGGTGCCGCCGGAAGTCGAGAAACGAGTCCGGGACCTGTGACTCCAGCGCCCTTTACGCCTGGCATGCCCTGCCGTAAGGTTCGCCTTCCGCGGCCATTGGCGCCCCCTTGCCCCAACCCCGAGGTGGTTCATGTGCGGTATCGTCGGTATCGTTGGTAAGAGTCCGGTCAACCAGTCCCTTTACGATGCCCTGCTGGTCCTGCAGCACCGGGGCCAGGATGCGGCCGGGATCGTGACCTGCGAGGGGGACAAGCTCTTTTTGCGCAAGGACACGGGTCTGGCGCGGGATGTCTTCCATACCCGCCACATGATCCAATTGCGCGGCAACATGGGCCTGGGTCACGTCCGTTACCCCACCGCCGGTGCCTCCTGTTCGGCGGAGGCCCAGCCTTTTTACGTCAATTCCCCCTATGGCATCGTCCTGGCCCACAACGGCAACCTCACCAACGCCGAGGCCCTGAAGCACGACCTCTTCGCCGAGGACCTGCGCCACATCAATACCGAGTCGGACTCGGAGATCCTCCTCAACGTCCTCGCCCATGAACTGCAACTCGAAGGAAAGCTGCGCATCGACGAGGAAGATGTCTTCCGTGCCATCGAGGGTGTCCATCGCCGCTGCCGGGGGGGCTACGCGGCGGTGGCCATGATCCCCGGATTCGGCATCTTCGGCTTCCGGGACCCCCATGGCATCCGGCCCGTGGTTTATGGCAAACGCCCGACACCGGCCGGGGATGAGTACATGATTGCCTCCGAGAGCGTGGCCCTGGATACCCTGGGCTTCCAGCTCATCGCCGACATCGCCCCGGGAGAGGCGGTCTTCATCGACGTCAAGGGTAACCTCTACCGGCGCCAGTGCGCAGCCCGACCCATCCTCTCCCCCTGTATCTTCGAGTTCGTCTATTTTGCCCGGCCGGACTCCTTCATCGACAACATCTCGGTCCACAAGGCCCGGTCCCGCATGGGGCGCAAGCTGGCGGCCAAGATCCGCCGGGAATGGCAGGATCATGACATCGACGTGGTCATCCCTATCCCCGACACCAGCCGCACCGCCGCCCTGCAGCTCGCCCAGGCCCTGGAAGTGAACTACGCCGAGGGCTTCATCAAGAACCGCTACATCGGTCGCACCTTCATCATGCCGGGCCAGCAGATCCGCAAGAAATCGGTGCGCCAGAAGCTCAACGCCATCGATCTGGAATTTCGGCGCAAGAACGTCCTGCTGGTGGACGACTCCATCGTCCGCGGCACCACCTCCCAACAAATTATCCAGATGGCGCGGGACGCCGGCGCCCATCGGGTCTATTTCGCCTCCGCCTCCCCGCCGGTGCGCTATCCCAACGTCTATGGCATCGACATGCCCGCCGCCAGCGAACTGGTCGCCCATGGCCGCGGCGAGGACCAGATCCGGGAGGTCCTGGCGGCCGACCGCCTCATCTTCCAGGACCTGGAGGATCTCATCGATGCCGTGCAAAAACAGGGTAAGAGCGACGTGGATCGCTTCGACACCTCGGTCTTCGATAGCGACTACGTCACCGGTGATGTGACCGAGGCTTACCTCAGACGGCTGGAGGCCATGCGCAACGATGCCGCCAAAGAGGCCCGGCGCAATCTCGGGGAGTCCATCATCGAACTCCACAACAATGCCTGAAGCATGGTCATCAAAAGGAAATCGAGTGGTTGTATAACCAATGGCCAGGGGTGGTCGGTTATTGACCCTCCCTAACCCGACCGCAGGCCATCATCCTTTCGGTATCACCCGCCGGTCATCGATTCGGCCTCAGCATAACAACAAGGAACAGCCACCATGCATGCAGGGGAGACGCCTGGCTTCGCCACCCTGGCCATCCGCACCGGTCATCACCGAACCCCCGAGGGCGAGCATTGCGAGCCCATTTACACCACCTCAAGCTTCGTCTTCGCCAGTGCCGCCGAGGCGGCGGCGCGTTTCGGCGGGGACGAGGCCGGCAACATCTACTCCCGCTTCACCAACCCCACGGTCCGGGCCTTCGAGGAACGTCTGGCGGCCCTGGAAGGGGGGGAGCGCTGCGTCGCCACCGCCTCGGGCATGGCGGCCATCCTCGCCACCTGTCTGGGGTCGCTGCGGGCCGGGGATCACATCGTCTCGTCACGGGCCATCTTTGGCAGCACCACGGTTCTGTTCAACAAGTACCTGGCCCGCTTCGGCGTCGAGACCAGTTACGTGGACCTGGCGGACCTGGATGCCTGGGCGGCCGCCATCCGCCCGAACACCCGGCTGCTGTTCCTGGAGACCCCGTCCAATCCCCTGACGGAAATGGCCGATATCCGTATCTTGGCGGACCTGGCCCATCATCATGGCTGTCCGCTGGCGGTGGACAACTGTTTCTGCACGCCGGCCCTGCAACGGCCCCTGGCCCTGGGCGCGGACCTGGTCATCCACTCCGCCACCAAGTACCTGGATGGCCAGGGGCGTTGCCTGGGCGGGGCCGTGGTCGGCGACGCCCAGCGGGTGGGGGAGGAGGTGTTTGGCGTCATCCGCACCGCCGGGCCGACCATGAGCCCTTTCAATGCCTGGATCTTTCTCAAAGGCCTGGAAACCCTGGAATTGCGCATGCTCGCCCATGCCCGCGCCGCCCAGGCCCTGGCCGAATGGCTGGTGGACCAACCCGCCGTGACGCGGGTTCACTACCCCGGCCTGGCCTCCCACCCGCAGCATGCCCTGGTCGGCCCCCAGCAGCGCACGGGGGGCGGTATCGTCGCCTTCGAGGTCGAGGGGGGGCGCGAGGCGGCGTGGCGGGTCATCGACGCCACTCGCCTCCTCTCCATCACCGCCAATCTGGGCGATACCAAGACCACCATCACCCATCCCGCCACCACCACCCACGGCCGCCTCAGCCCTGCCGAGCGCGCCGCCGCCGGCATCGGCGAGGGCCTGATCCGGATCGCCGTGGGATTGGAGGACTTGGGGGATATCCAGGCCGATCTGGCGCGGGGGTTCGCGCGGGGCTGAGGCGGTCGGGATCAGACCAGCAGGAAGAGGATCAGCCCGCCCACCACCAGTCGGTAGAGGACGAAAGGCAACATGCCGATCCGCTCGATGAAGCGGAGAAAGAAGTGGATGGTCAGGTAGGCGACGGCGAAGGCGATGATCCCCCCGAGCCAGAAAGGCTGCCAGTCCACCGGGTCCGGTGACTGGACGAGTTCCAGACCCTCCAGTCCTCCCGCCATGAGGATGGCCGGGATGGAGAGCAGGAAGGAAAAGCGCGCCGCCGCCTTGCGGGTCAGCCCCAGAAAGAGGGCGGCGGTCATGGTGATGCCGGACCGGGAGGTCCCCGGGATGATGGCCAGGGCCTGGCAGGTGCCGATGATCAGCGCCTGACGCCAACCAAGGCTGAACTCGTCGCGGACGCGGCGGCCCAGACGGTCGGCGATTCCCAGCAACAGACCATAGCCGATGATGTTACCGGCGATGACCAGGGTGATGAGGCCGGGGTCATTGCGTAACCACTCCAGCACCGCCTTGAACGGCAGGCCGAGGATAACGACGGGCAGGGTGGCGAGCAGGATCATCCAGGCGAGACCCGCCTCTGGCGAGGTCAGCCGGCGTTGGATCAGCGAGTCCCCGAAGGCACTCAGCATCGTCAGGATTTCCCGATAAAAATAGGCCATCACCGCCGCCAGGGTACCGAGATGGAGGGCGACGTCGAAGGCCAGGCTTTGCAGTTCGTAACCCAGAACCAGGGGGGTGAGCACCAGGTGCCCGGAGCTGGAGATGGGCAGGAGTTCCGATAACCCCTGAACGATGGCGAGCAGAATGATCTGGATGGTTTCCAAGGCGCAATACTCCTGAGCGGCGAGGGCGTGATTTTATACCTGTCGCCCATCGCTTGTCGGTCTTCCCGACCCTTGCCGACTCTTCTCGATTCAGGTTGAACCGAAAATGGTTTTGTGACGCCATTATCAGCGGGGAGCGATCCGTATCACGGCGGAAATGCGGGACCGGCGGGGAATTCAGCAACTTTCTCCACCAGGCATGGGAGGCATTTTTTCTCGTTGACTTTCGCGATTGTCGATTCTAGGATAATTAATACTAACCGTGAATTTTATAAAGAGAGGTAACCCCAATGGATAAAACGGCTGCGGAATCACTGGCCGATATCAAGGCAAGAATTGCTGATCTGACGCGCCAGGCGGAAGAACTGGTGAGGCTGGAAAAGGCCTCCGTGATCGAAGAGGTGAAAAGGAAGGTCCATGATTATGGCCTCACCGCCCGTGATCTGGGTTTGGACGTTCTTGCGCCTCCCCCCCCCAAAACGCGCGGGCGCGCGCCAGCGCGGTCCGAGAAAGCCGAACCCAAGTATCGGGATGAATACGGGAACGAATGGGCGGGTGGTCGCGGGAGAAAACCCCTTTGGGTACAAAAAATTATCGAATCCGGCGGTGACATCGAGAAATATCGGATCATGGCTTAGCGCCCGCGCCGGCAAGTGAAATAGCCAGCCGAAAGGCTGGTTTTCCGTTCCTTCCTTGCCGCCCAATTATTTGCTTGGTTATCCGTCCGATTGCCTGCCAGATCGCCTGACCGCGCCAGGCAAAAACAGGAATACCCCGCGAAAAAGATCCGCTTCCCGGCGAAGGCTGGTGGATTTTTTTAGCCCAGGGGCATTTCATCCAATGACAATCTCAGTGTCTGCCAAAGGATTGGGGGAGGAATGCGGGGACTGGCGATGGCGGCCAGATAGCCTGCCCGGGGAGAAAAATGGACGATCCCCGGCGGCGGTGTCGACGGAGCAGATGGCCGATGAAAAAGGCCATATCCATCCATTTTGACCCTGGCCTCGAGCGCGGTCCAGAAACGGGTGAAAAGCCAGGGGCG
>SBFV01000413.1 GCA_006227775.1 Gammaproteobacteria bacterium
ATCTGGCCCTTCTTGTCCTCGCGGTAGTACATCACCTGGTCCGAATCGACCGGCTTGTAGAGCTGCCCCAGCGAGGAGTAGATGCCGAGCTGGCGAAACATGCCCTCCATGCCGAAGGTCCGCGCCTCGTCCGCGACGATGGGCACCACCCGCTTGCCGATGGCCTTGTCGCGCAGGATCAGGCTGAGGATGCGCACGAAGGCCATGGTGGTGGACATCTCCTTGTCCCCGGAACCCTCCAGCAAGGGCTGGAAGACCTCCAGGGGCGGCGTCTCCAGGCGCGGGGCGGTCTCATAACGGGCGGGGAGATAGCCGCCCAGGGCCTCGCGCCGTTCCTGCAGATACTTGAGTTCCTCGCTGTCCGGCGCCGGCTTGTAGAAGGGCGCCGCTCCGATCCGCTCGTCGGGGATGGGGATGTTGAAGCGGTCGCGGAAGGCCTTGAGGTGGGCTTCCCCCATCTTTTTCTGCGAGTGGGTGATGTTCATGCCCTCCCCGGCCACCCCCATGCCGTAGCCCTTGACGGTCTTGGCGAGGATGACCGTGGGCTGGCCTTGGTGCTCGACCGCGGCCTTGTAGGCGTTGAAGACCTTGATGGGGTCATGGCCACCCCGGTTCAGGCGCCAGATGTCCTCATCCGTCAGGGTGGCAACCAGTTCCGCCAGCTCCGGGTACTTGCCGAAGAAGTGCTGACGGGTGTAGGCGCCACCCTTGGCCTTGTAGGCCTGGTAATCACCATCCAGGCACTCCTCCATGCGTTTGAGGAGCAGGCCCTGTTTGTCGCGGGCCAACAGCGGGTCCCAGTAGCTTCCCCAGATGACCTTGATGACGTTCCAGCCGGCGCCGCGGAACACCGCCTCCAGCTCCTGGATGATCTTACCGTTGCCCCGCACCGGCCCGTCCAGGCGTTGCAGGTTGCAGTTGACGACGAAGATGAGGTTGTCCAGCCGCTCCCGCGCCGCCAGGGAAATGGCGCCAAGGGCCTCGGGCTCGTCCATCTCGCCATCGCCAAGGAAGGCCCAGACCTTGCGGCCCTGGGTATTGAGCAACCCCCGATGCTGGAGATAGCGCATGAACCGCGCCTGATAGATGGCCATCAAGGGTCCCAACCCCATGGAGACGGTGGGGAACTGCCAGAAATGGGGCATCAGCCAGGGGTGGGGGTAAGAGGACAGGCCGTTACCATCCACCTCCTGGCGGAAGTTGTAGAGCTGCTCTTCGCTGATGCGACCTTCCAGAAAGGCCCGGGCATAGATGCCAGGCGCGGCATGGCCCTGGAAGAACACCAGGTCGCCGCCGTGATCCTTGGAACGGGCGCGGAAGAAGTGGTTGTAGCCGACATCCACCAGCGTCGCCGAGGAGGCGAAGGAGGAGATGTGTCCCCCCAGTTCGCTGGACAGTCGATTGGCCTGCACCACCATGGCCATGGCGTTCCAGCGCACGAAGGAGCGGATGCGCCGCTCCATGGCCCGATCACCGGGAAACTTCTCCTGCCGGGTGATAGGAATGGTGTTGAGGTAGGCCGTGTTGGCGCTGAAGGGCAGGTAGGCCCCCGAGCGCCGCGCCTTGTCGATCAGGCGTTCGAGCAGGAAATGGGCCCGCTCCGTGCCCTCGTTCTCCAGCACGGCCTCCAGGGCATCGAGCCACTCCTGGGTCTCCTGGGGATCGATGTCGGGTTTGTTGCTCATGGACCTTCCTCTGTGATGTCGGTTACCGCCAGGCGGGAGCAATAACGGGATGGTCAGATTATAGGACCGGAGGGCATAACAATACTTACAATTTATTTGATCAATATATTTGGCCGGCTACGGGTGAAGGTGCGGGGGGATGGTGCATCGGTCCATCAGGCCATGGTCGAGGATGCGGGGCCAATCGTTCGGAGCCCCAAAAGGGTTGTAATCCTGGCATGCCATTCCATAATTGCAAGGTATGATCACAAGACAACTCGCCACGGCGATCGAACAACGATTGCGGCAATTTCCCGCCGTCGCCCTCCTCGGGCCCCGCCAGGTGGGTAAGACCACCCTGGCCCGCGCCACCCTGGCTGAGGGCCAGGTTGTGTACCTGGATCTGGAAAACCCCGCCGATCTGGAAAAGCTGGCGGATCCCCGCGCTTATCTGGGCGCCCAAGCCGGTCGGTTGACCATCATCGACGAGGTCCAGCGTGTCCCGGGGCTCTTTCAGGTGCTGCGTGGACTCATCGATGAACGCGTCCGGGCGGGGGAGCTGGCGGGGCATTTTCTGCTGCTGGGCTCGGCTTCAATCGAATTGCTGCGACAGTCGAGCGAAAGCCTTGCCGGGCGTATCGCCTATCTGGAGTTGGGTCCCTTCGATATCCGCGAGGTGGCCGACACCAACCGTCCGGCCAGTCTTACCCGACTCTGGTGCCGCGGGGGCTTCCCCCGCAGCTTTCTCGCCAGCTCCGAGCGGGATAGCGTCACCTGGCGGGAGTCCTTCATCCGCACCTACCTGGAGCGTGATATCCCCCAACTCGGTCCGCGCATCCCCGCCGAGACCCTGCGCCGTTTCTGGACCATGTTGGCGCACAACCAGGGGGCCTTGCTCAACGCCGCCGACCTCGCCCGGGCCCTGGCGGTCGATGGCAAGACCGTCGCCCGTTACCTGGATCTCCTGGTGGATCTACTCCTGGTACGTCGCCTGCCGCCCTATGCCACCAACCTGGGCAAAAGGCTGGTCAAGAGCCCCAAGGTCTATGTCCGCGACAGCGGTCTGGTACATACCCTGCTGCGACTGGATGACCTGGATGCGGTGCTAGGCCATCCGGTGGCGGGTGCCAGTTGGGAGGGTTGCGTGATCGAGACCCTGCTGCGGGCCGCGCCGGAACGGACCCAGGCCATGTTTTATCGCACCGCCACGGGGGTGGAACTGGACCTGCTGCTGGAACTGCCGGATAACCGGCGCTGGGGCATTGAGATCAAGCGAGGCCTGGCCCCCAAGGTCGAGCCTGGGCTGCGCACCGCCCTGGCGGATCTTCGCCCGGAGCGCGCCTTTCTGGTCTATGGCGGCGAGGAGCGCTATCCCAAGGGGGAGGGTATCGAGGCCATCGGCGTGGTGGAACTGGCTGAAGAACTGGCAAACTCCTGAAGCCAGGAACGCGCCGTCGACGTCGGGGTTTCCTGATTTGCGGGGTTCCTTGTTTCTGTGCATCCGGTTTTGCGATTGCGTGGGGTTGCGGATTTCTGGGATTGGGGGAGAAGGGGGCCGAGCCTTGGACGGTGAAGAGGGAGCGAGACCCACGAAGCTAGGCGGGGTGGGGGAGCTGGTGGTGAGGACGGTCACCGAGGCCGGCGAAAAATAAAGTTGCGTATATCAGAATATACTTATATTCTATTACTCATGGACGGCGCACCAAGACGCCGCCGCTTGCAGAACCCAGAAACGTATACAAAGAATCACAAATGAAAAAGCTTGCTACCGCTGCCGCGATCGTCGCCCTGTTGGGTGTCTCCGCCTCCGCTTCCGCCTTCTGGGGTGGTCCGTGGGGCAACAACGGTTGGGGTGATAACTCCAACAACTGGATGAGCGACATGTTCGGAGATGGATATGGCGACTTCAGCATGAACATGTCCGGTGGTGGCCGTGGCCATGGGCGTGGCTACAACCGCTACTACGACAACTATTACGGTGGCTATGGCCCCTATGGCTACGGCGCTCCCTACGGCTATGCCCCCTACGGCGCCCCGTACGGTGTGCCCTATGCCCCGCCCGCGCCTCCTGCCGCTCCGGCTGCTCCGGCTGCCTCGACCAAGTAACATGACCGAACCGGTGCCGGTTTCGGGTAGTGACCTAAGCAGCAAGGTTGTATCGCGGTAGCAAGCTCCCGTCTTCGGCACCACCTTTTCGCGAAAAAGAAACCTCGGGCAGAGATGCTCGGGGTTTTTTGTTGGGGGGAGGGTCAAGGGCAACCTCGGAGAGGAGCCACGTGGCGTCGGCATCCGGCGTGAAGAGCTTCACGACCGGCGGGAAGTCGATGTACTCCCCGCGGTCGCGCGCCTTCCGTTGCGCGATGCCGTATTTTTGCAAGTTGCGCCCGTTGGGCCTTCGTCATGAGTTTGGCGGACATGGTGATTCCTCCTTTCTCGTGCCGAAGATCACGCCGGTCAGCAAACGCCGTCGATGACGCGATGCAGTCCTTGGGTACTCTGCGGTTCCGCAAGGCTGCGACCGTTCAGAACGAAGGTCACCGCATTGAAGAGGCGCCAGGCGGTCGGGCCTGCTTCCTCCAACTCCTCGAACGAGGGGGTCGCCCATTCGTGCAAGACTTCCGGGATGCG
>SBFV01000453.1 GCA_006227775.1 Gammaproteobacteria bacterium
GACTGCCGTGGATGGGGGTGCTGGTCCAGAGCCGAGGCGAAGGGGGACTGCTATCCGCCATGGATAATTCTCCTGTGATCTTGTGGCCGAGCCTGAGCCGCGCCAGGTTGTCGGGTAAGGCTGTCAGTGTCCGGACTAAGGCTGTCAGTGTCCGGACTGATGTGGGAGGGTCGACAGGTACAAGCCGCGCCGCCGCGTGACACTGGGAGCATTGGCAACGTAGAATTTCCGTCTCACCTCGGTCCCCCTGTCGACCGGGCGTTCCCTCCCGCCCTCGTAGCTCAGTAGGATAGAGCGATCGCCTCCTAAGCGGTAGGTCACAGGTTCGAATCCTGTCGAGGGCACCAATCGCGTCATCACCGCACGCTCTCAGGCGCTTCCTACGCCGGTGGTCCCCTGCCGCGGGGGCGTGGGGCCTCGCCCGCACGCGCGGGTCGGGGGGGCAGGCTGGCGCGGGTAAGCGCCGGCCTTCACCGCGCTTGCGCTCAGGGGGATGTCGCCCTGGCCGGTGAGGAAGACAACCGGAACCGATGTCCTGCAATGGCCCGGCGATGCCCAGGCAGGTCCCATCCCTTCATCGCGCACTGGAAGGAGAATACTCATGTGGAGACTGCTGGCCGCCCTGTTGCTCGTGTCCTGCGCCGCGCAGGAACCCAATGACAACGCCGCCGAGGCGCGGAGCCCGGAAGGCTCGCGGATTGTGGGCACCCTCGATTTGCCATTGACCCCGGCGCCGGCCTCCGGTGTCCGGACACCTGCCACGAAGGCGTTTCAGGGGCGGGATACCCGAGGTCAAATCAGTGAATCCGGCGCCTGGAGTATCCGCACGGCGGTCACTCACGGGCGGCTGCGGTGCGCAACCTACGAAACGGGCATCCAACTGGGACAGGGAAACGCCGATTGCTCCAATGTGCGATGGCTGTCGACCGTCCAGTTCGGCACAAGTCAGACACACTGCAACAGCGCGACGCTGATCCATAGCGGCGGTGGCGATCTCCCCGCGCCCAAGGACACTTTCGGGGCGTCCAATTGTGTGCGCGTTGTCACCCGGTGTAGTGGCGCCTGCTGAGCCGTCGTGGAATACCCCCTATGAACCGCCGTCTGCTGCTTTCGTCGATCGCCTTCGCCGCGGCGGGCGGAGCCCTCTGGTGGAACCGGGACTGGCTGCCGGCACGGGGTCTCCTCAATCCTTGCCTCGGCCCCCGGCTACCGGAAGGTATCGCCGCCCATCCGGCCGTTGCGCGCGCCTTGGAGGATCTGGACCTGGCGCAGGTCTGGGATGGTCATGTCCATCTGGTCGGTACCGGCGACGGCAACCCGGAGGACGTGTGGGTCAATCCGGCGCTGGACAGCCCCTGGCATCCGCTGGAGCTCATCCAGAAACGGCTCTACATGAACGCCTCCTGCGTTTCGGACCGGCAGCAGGCCGATGATGCCTATGTCCAGCGGCTACGGTCCTTGCTGGAGCCATACCCGGGCCTGCGCCTGTTGTTGCTGGCTTTCGATTACAACTACGACGAATCGGGCCGGCGCAGACCCGATCTCAGCACATTCTACATTTCCAACGGCTACGCGCAGGCGGTAGCGGAGAGTCACCCGCGGTTCGAGTGGATATGCTCGGTCCACCCCTACCGGGAGGATGCCCTGGAGGCGCTGCAATGGGCGGCCGATCACGGTGCCAGAGCGGTCAAATGGCTGCCACCGGCCATGGGCATGGACCCCTCATCGCCGCGTTGCGATCCGTTTTACCAGGCGATGCGACGGCTGAATCTGCCTCTGTTGACCCATGGCGGCCACGAACTGGCGGCCCAGGGCGGTGGACATCAGGCATTCGGTAACCCGCTGTTACTGCGCCAGGCGCTGGAACAGGGGGTACGCGTGATCGTGGCGCATTGCGCGTCGCTGGGGTCACTGATCGACCTGCCCGGACATGCCGAAGCGGGAGCGGCGTCGAGTAACTTTCAGGCGTTCATGCGGTTGATGCGGGAGCCGGCCTACGAGGAGCTGCTCTTCGGCGATATCTCGGCGATCACTCAGGTAAACCGTGCCCCCGAAGCGCTAAGGCCTTTGCTGCTCGCCGAAGACATCCATCACCGTCTGCTCAACGGCTCCGATTACCCCTTGACGGGGATACTGCCCCTGTTCTCAAGATCTCAGTTGCGGCGGCTGGGGCTGCTCGATGCCGATACGGCAGCCGTGGTCTTCGAGATCCAGAAATACAATCCCCTGCTGTTCGATCTCGTCCTCAAGCGCAACCTGAGCTGGCAGGGGCACCGTTTTCCGCGACAGGTCTTCGAGACGGCGGACTTTTTCCAGCGGATATCCCCCCCCGAGGGCTGACCCAGCGCCCGGGCCGCCAACTTCTTTTTCCAAAATGCGGTCTCAGAAGAGGCGATTGAGCCCGTTGAGGGCCGCCACGCGGTAGGCCTCCGCCATGGTGGGGTAATTGAAGGTGGTGTTGACGAAATAACGCAGGCTGTTGCCCTCGCCCTTCTGGGACATGATGGCCTGGCCGATATGGACGATCTCCGAGGCCTGCTCGCCAAAGCAGTGGATACCGAGGATGGCCAGGGTCTCCCGGTGGAACAGGATCTTGAGCATGCCGACGGTATGACCGGTGATCTGCGCCCGCGCCAGGGTACGGAAATTGGCGTGGGCCACTTCGTAGGGGATCTGGGCGGCGGTCAGTTCCCGTTCGGTGCGCCCCACGGAACTGATTTCCGGCACGGTGTAGATGCCGGTGGGGACCTCCTCGATAAGGGACCAGTCGCACTTGCCATCGGCGATGTGGCCACCCACGAAGCGCCCCTGATCGTAGCCGGCGCTGGCCAGTGCCGGCGGACCGGTGACGTCACCCGCGGCATAGATGTGAGGTAGAGCGGTCTGATAGCTGGCATTGACGTCGAGCTGACCGCGGCGGTTGGGGGTCAAGCCGAGGACCTCCAGGCCAAGATTCGCGGTATTGCCGGTACGGCCATTGGCCCAGAGCAGCAGATCGGTCCTGAATTTCTTGCCCGACTGGCAGCTCAGGACGACACCCTCGTCGTCCGCCTCCACGGTGGCATAGGTTTCGTTATGGCGGATGACTACCCCTTGCTGGCTCAGGTGATAGCTCAGGGCATCGGTGATTTCGTCGTCCAGGTAGGACAGGAGGCGGTCACGACTGTCGACCAGGTTCACCTTGACGTCGAGATTGGTAAAGATGGAAGCGTATTCGCAACCAATGACCCCGGCGCCATAGATGGTGATGGAACGGGGGGTATGGCCGAGGCGCAGTACCGAATCGCTGTCGAGCACCCGCGGGTGGCTGAAATCCACGTCTGGCGGGTGGTAGGGACCGGAACCGGTGGCAATGACGAAGTTGGCCGCTTCCAACACCTGCGCCACCCCGTCCGGCCGGGGGACCTCGATATGGTGCTGATCGAGGAAACGGGCATGGCCGAAGAAGATCTCCACCCGGTTGCGATGGTAATAGCGGTAACGGGTCCGCACCTGGGCGTCGATGACGGCATCGGCGGCCTTGAGCAGGTCCGGGAATTCGATGTCCACCTGATCCAGGGTGTGATGGAAAAGGGGGTTGCGCCGGTAATCGGCGAGCATCTGAATGGAATGGCGCAGGGCCTTGCTGGGGATGGTGCCCCAGTGGGTACAACCGCCGCCGACTTTGTCGTGGGCCTCGACCACCGCCACTTTCTGACCTGACTTGCACAGCTTCATGGCGGCGCCTTCACCGGCGGGCCCGGTACCGATGACGATGGTATCGAAGGTTCTCGGCTTCAACGTTAAACTCCCCCCTTAGTCGCAATCAACCCGATGCCTTCTGGTCCGCGGGCGGAATGAACCGTATCCTCTCTTGCGATGACACCGTCATCCGGGTCAGCCCGTCCCCCGTATACCAGCCGCTAGGGCGTCACCATATCACTTTACCGGCTGTCCGACCCAGACCGGATTCCCGCAGGAGGACCCCATGCATCGTGTTACCGTCGTCGGCTCTGGCTTTGCCGCCCTGACCGCCGCCCGCGCCCTCGCCAAGGCCGATGGCGTCCAGATCACCTTGGTCAGTCCCCGGCCGGAATTCCAGTATCTGCCTGGCACCATCTGGATCCCTTCGGGGCTGCGCCGGCCGGAGGATCTGCGTCTCCCCCTGGATGGTTTTTTCCGTCGGTTGGGGGTCAGGCATCTGGCCGCGGAGGCCACCGGCCTGAGCGCCGACGGCCGGACCCTGGAGACCAGCGCCGGCCCCGTGGCGAACGATGGCCTGATCATCGCCTCCGGTGGGCGTTTTCTCA
>SBFV01000004.1 GCA_006227775.1 Gammaproteobacteria bacterium
GGCGGCGGTCTGGAAGCCGGAGCGCGGGCCGGTGCCCGCCCACCCCGCCCTGGCGGCCACCGCCGACCTGCGCGCCGCCCTGAGCAGCCTGCCCGCTGCCCGGGAGCCAATCCTGCGCCACGCCGCCCGCTGGGTGGCGGAACGTTTCGCCGCCGCACAGGCCCGCCGCGCCCAGATGGGCTTCAATGACCTTCTCACCCGACTCGATGCCGCCCTGCGGGGGCCGAACGGCGCGCGTCTCGCCGACACCATCCGCCGCCAGTTCCCCGTCGCCCTCATCGACGAGTTCCAGGACACGGACCCGGTGCAATACCGCATCTTCGACGCCGTCTATCGGGTGGCAAGCAACGACCCCGCCACCGCCCTCATCCTGATCGGCGACCCCAAACAGGCCATCTATGCCTTTCGCGGAGCGGATATCTATACCTATCTCCAGGCCCGTCGGGCCTGCGCCGGCCGGCTCTACACCCTCGGCACCAACTACCGCTCCACCCACGCCATGGTGCGGGCCGCCAATCGCTGTTTCATGGCCGCCGAGGAGCGCGCGACCGGGGCCGGGGCCTTCCTGTTCCGCGGCGAAGGAGGCAACCCGGTGCCCTTCCTCGCCGCTCGGGCGCGCGGACGCCCCGATATCCTCCATGCCGACGGCCAGGTGGTCCCCGCCCTTACCGCCTGGTGGTTGCCGCCCCCGGAGGAGGGCAAGCCGCTAAACAAAGAGGCCTACCGTGACCAGATCGCCGAGGCCTGCGCCAGCGAGATGGTGCGCCTCCTCAACCTGGGCCAGTCCGGCCGGGCGGGCTTCGCCGGCGGCGGGGGCATGGGCGTGGATGCTGGCGCGGTCGTCGCCCCGCTCAGACCGCTGCGCCCGGCCGACCTGGCCGTGCTGGTCAACAAGCGCCAGGAGGCCGACCTCATCCGGCGCGCCCTGGCCCGCCGCGGGGTGCGCAGCGTCTATCTGTCCGATCAGGATTCGGTTTACCGGAGCCCCCAGGCCGCTGAATTGCTACTCTGGCTGGCCGCCTGCGCCGAGCCCGACGACAGCCGCCTGGTGCGCTCCGCCCTGGCCACCCGCACCCTGGGGCTGAGCTGGGGGGAACTGGACCGGCTCAACCAGGACGATCTGGCCCTGGAGGAACGGGTCATGCAGTTCCGGGGCTATCGCGAACGCTGGCGCCGCCAGGGGGTGCTGCCCATGCTGCGCGCCCTCCTCAACGACTTCCGCGTTCCGGCCCGCCTGCTGGGGGCGGGGTCGGAAGCGGATGCCGCCGCGGGATCGCCGGCGCGGGAGGTTGGCGGCGAGCGGGTGCTCACCGACCTGCTGCACCTGGCCGAACTGCTGCAGCAGGCCAGTCCCCTCCTGGACGGGGAGCACGCCCTGATCCGCTACCTGGCCGAGCAGTGCCAGGGATTGGAGAGCGGTGGCCGCGACGAGGCCCGGCAGATCCGCCTGGAGAGCGACGCCGATCTGGTCCAGGTGGTGACGGTCCACAAATCCAAGGGTCTCGAATACCCCCTGGTCTTTCTGCCCTTCGCCGCCGATTACCGTCCGACGACGGGGAAAGACCTGCCGCTCAAATGGCATGACGACCAGGGTGAGCTGCAACTGTCCCTGCGCGACGCGGGCGAGGCATTGGAGCGGGCCGAGCGGGAGCGTCTGGGCGAGGACCTGCGCAAGCTTTACGTGGCCCTGACCCGCGCCCGCTACGCCACCTGGGTGGGGCTGGCCCCCATCGCCGAGCTCGAACGCGGCGCCTTCGGCTATCTGCTCGGCGGCGGCGAGCCCCTGCCGCCGCTGGGCTGGCCCTCCGCCTTGGAGGGCCTGCGGGGCGATTGCGCGGACATCGCCCTGCTGCCGGCCCCCGCTCCCAGCGCCACGCGTTTCCGCGCAGCGGACGCGGCAACCCGGGCGGGGGGCGCCCGTGACTCACGCCCGGTGGTGACGGCACCCTGGTGGATCGCCAGCTACTCGACCATCAGCCGGACCCTCAGCCGCGGTGCCCTGGGTGAGGGCCTGGCCAGCGCTGGCCCAGGCGACCTGGCGGACGATGACCTCGGCGGAGCAGGGGCGGAACCCCCTCGCCAGGTGGGGAGCGCCGGGACCGCGACCGAGGAGCGCTTTCTGGAGATGCGGGGCCTGGGGACCAGTACCCCGGCTGGGGAGGAACTGGAAACTCCGGGCACTGGCGCGGCGCCTCCCCTGCCACGGGGCGAAACGCCGGCCCCCGACTCACCCCATGCCTTCCCCCGCGGGCCGGAGGCGGGCTCCTTCCTCCACGACCTGCTCGAATGGGCCGCCACCCAGGGCTTCGGTTCCATCGCCGCCGATCCCGCCCGGCTGCGCGACACCGTCGCCCGCCGCTGCCGGCTGCGGGACTGGGAGGCCTGGATCGACCCCCTGACCGACTGGCTGCTGAGGATCCTGGCCCAGCCACTGCCGCTGCCCTGCCCGCCGGAGGCTGAGTCCCGTTCATCCCTCCGGCTCGCCGACCTGACGACGGCCGTCCCGGAGCTGGAGTTCTGGCTCGCCATCCAGGGGGTGGAGGCCACCACCATCGACCGGCTGGTCAGCGCGGCCACCCTGGACGGGGCGCCACGACCGGCGCTCCAGCCGGCGCGGCTGCACGGCATGCTCAAGGGCTTCATGGATCTGGTCTTCGCGCACCAGGGCCGCTACTACGTGGCGGACTACAAGTCCAACTGGCTGGGGGCGGACGCCGGCGCCTACACCCCCGCGACCCTGCGGGGGGCCATACTGCATGCCCGCTACGAGCTGCAATACGTCCTTTATCTCCTCGCCCTGCACCGTCTGCTCAAGTCCCGCCTGCCGGACTACGACTATGACCGGCATGTGGGGGGCGCCCTCTATCTGTTCCTGCGCGGGATCGACGGGCCCTGCCAGGGGCTGCACTGGGAGCGGCCTCCCCGGGACCTGATCGAGACCTTGGACGAGTTATTCAGCGGCACCCGCCGCACTGACCGGTGACAGCCGGGAGCCAGCATCATGGTGACCCTTGAGACCCCCTCTCCCCAACCCTCCGCCACCAGGGGGGAGGGAGTGACAGCATCAGCAGCTTGTGCCGCCGAAGCCCCCGAGGTCACGCGGGGTGTAAAGGGATACGCAGCATGATCCCATCGGTATCCAACCCATCGGTATCCAACCCCCTCCCCTCACAGGATGCGGCTGGGCCAGGGGTCCCCCTCAGCCATGCCCAACTGACGCCGGATGCCCCGGGCCGGGCGCGACTGGGGCAACTCCTGGAACACTGGACCCAGGAGGGCTGGCTGCGGCCCCTGGATCTGGCCTTCGCCCGCTTCCTCGGCCAGGAAGTCCCGGACGCCAGCCCCCTGGCGCTCCTGGCCGCCGTCCTGGCCAGCCATCAGCTTGGCCGTGGCCACGCCTGCCTGGACCTGGACGCGACCCTGCGCAACCCGGGCTTCGCCCTCTCCCTGCCCCCGGAGGGCGCGGAGACCGCCAGCGGCGAGCCGCCACCCCACCCCGCGACGCTGCTGGCGGGGCTGACCCTGACCGCCTGGCGCGCCGCCCTGGACCAGCCCGAACTGGTCGGTACGGGACCGGGCGGAACGCCCCTGGTCCTCGCCGGGCCACGCCTCTACCTGCGCCGTTACTGGGAATACGAGCGGGCGGTAAGCCACCAGATCGCGGCCCGGCTGGCGGACATCGCGGCTGACCGGACGGACCCGCCCAGTGCCCCGCTGCGCCGCATCCTCGACCGCCTCTTTCCCGCGACGCCGCTCCGACCCGACTGGCAGAAGATCGCCTGCGCCCTGGCGGCCCGCGGCGCCTTCAGCGTCATCACCGGCGGCCCTGGCACCGGCAAGACCACCACCGTGGTGCGCCTGCTGGCCCTGCTCCAGGCCCTGGCCCTCGGCCCCCTGAAGGGGCTGCGCCGCCGCTGGCCCCTGACCCTGGAGGCCAGCGGCGATCCGCGTCGGGCCTGGTGCTGGATCACCGCCCCCTGGATCCATGTCGCCAACGGCGAGGCCCTGCTCAACCTGGGGATCCTGGTGATCGTGCTTGGGGGCTCGCCCCTGCCCCTCTCCTCCCTGCTGCTGCGTTATGTCCTCACCGCTCTGGCCACCACGGCGCCGGCGGTGCTGGTGGCCCGGCGGGCCAGGGTGCTGCGGCAGTGGGACGGTGCCTCCGGGCCCATCGCCGCCCTCATTGCCCTGGCCTGCACCCTCAGCCTGCTGCACTGGAAGGTCCACCCCTTCCGGCTCGATCCGGTCGACATCCCGGCCTGGGTGCTGCTGGTGGTCTACGGG
>SBFV01000079.1 GCA_006227775.1 Gammaproteobacteria bacterium
CATAACACCGAGGGGGCAGATGTGATCGAGATCAAGCACAAGACTAGCGGCGCGGTGCTCGCGACCCTGGAGGTATCCAGTCTCGTGGGGGCGGATTTGCGCGACATGGACCTGGCGGGTGCCGATCTGGCCAACCGGGACCTGGGCGGAGCCAATCTGGAATATAGCGATCTGACCGATGCGGACCTGGGTGGCGCCCGTTTGGCGGGCGCCAATCTCACCGCCGTCCACCTGAGGGGGGCCAACCTCCGTGGCGCGGATATGACCCGCGCCCGGCTTGGCTCCGACAGCCCTTCGCGGGCGGCGGAATTGAGCGGCGCGGACCTGTCCGGGGCCAATCTGGCGGGGGCGGATTTGCGCCGGGTCGAGGCTCGCGGCACGATATTGTGCGACGCGTGTCTTGATGGCGCCGACTTGCGCGGGACTGAACTTCCCGCGGCCGATCTGCGGGGGGTGAAGGCGCGCAAGGCCCTTTTCATCCAGGCCAATCTGCGGGAGGCCAATCTGGCGGGGGCGGATCTGCGCGACTCGCATCTTAACGACGCCAAGCTGGTCAGGGCCAATCTGCGCGGGGCTAATCTCTCCAGTCGCCACGAGGAGGGCTTTAGCGTGATCAATCTGGCGAACCTGGAGGGAGCGGACCTTGCAGGGGCCAACCTGCGCAACATTTCGGCCCAGGACGCGAATCTGCGTAATGCCGACCTCAGCGGCGTGGATTTCACGGCCGCCGTCCTTGGCGGGGCTATCCTTCACCGGGCCAACGTTGCCGACGCGGATTTCACGGATGTCGAACTGGCCAGCGTGACCATGGAATTCGCCAACTTCTCCAAGGCCCGCAACGCGGTCATCCCACCCTACAAGAGGAATCTCCGCTAGGGTCCGAGCGCCAAAGGGGGGCTGTCCTCGCCCCCCCGTTCAGCCTTGGTCCGCCTTGGCCCCTGGGCACGGTCAGAGCCGGCGAGGCGGATCCCCGTTCCCACCGGGCTCCAGCTCCGCCGATCGCCAGGGTGCGCTCGCCTCGATCAGGTCACCCACCTGGCGCTCCAGGGCATCGAGTCTGTCCTCCAGGACGGTGACCCCCTGGCGGATGGCATCCTCAATCTTCCCGGCGGCCTCCCGCAGGTCCATGGCGGCGATCGTGGAGGCATAGCCCCGCAACTGGTGCATGATGTGCGCGGCCTCCTCTCGCTCGCCTCGGGCCAGGGCCTGGCGTGTCGCGACGATCACGCCGGCGTAATCCCTGGCGAAAAGGGTGAGGAATTTGGTAAACATGACCAGGTTGCCGCGGAACTGCCTGGCGGCCAGGAAGGGGTCGATGCCAGGAATGTACGGGAAGCTCTCCGTGTCCGAGCCCGGGCGGGTCGCGGGGGCTGGGGCCGGAGTGGCCTCCGGGGCCCTGTCCGGACCCGCCGATGAGGGCCCGCCGTCCGGCGGGGAGGGATCGGCCCTGGGCAGCCATTGCTGGAGCAAAGCCGCGACCTGGTCGAGATCCACCGGTTTGGTCAGCAGGGCATCGCACCCCGCTGCCCGCGCGGCCTGGCGCTGCTCGGGGAGGACACCGGCGGTAAGGGCGATGACGGGCAGGGCACCCAGGCCAAGTTGACCACGGATCAGGCGGGTGGCGCTGAGGCCGTCCATGACCGGCATCTGCACGTCCATCAGGACCGCGTCGAAGTCCAGGGGGGAAGCCGCGAGAGATTCGATGGCCGCCTGGCCATGCTGCGCCAGGGTAACGCGCGCCCCCTCCTGCTCCAGGGCTTGTTGCATCAGTTCCCGGTGAATGTCCGTGTCGTCGACCACGAGGAAGTGGCGGCCCAGCAAGCGGGGTCCCGCGGCGGTAACCGCCCGGGCCAGGCCTTGCCGCGCCGGGGCGCTCACCCGGGAGAAGGGAAGCTCGAACCAGAAGGTACTCCCCAGCCCAGGCTGGCTCGTGGCGCCGATCTCGCCGCCCATGAGGGTCACCAGTCGCTTACTGATGGCCAGGCCCAGGCCAGTGCCACCAAAACGGCGGGTGATACCGGCGTCCCCTTGGGTGAAAGGGGTGAAGAGACAGGCCAACAAGCTGGGGGGCATGCCGATACCGGAGTCATGGACCTCGAAACGCAGACGGGCGTTGGCGTTGTCGAGGGTCAGGACCTGGAGACGCAGGATCACCTCCCCCCGCTCGGTGAACTTGATGGCGTTGCCGATGAGGTTGGTGAACACCTGTTCCAGGCGCAGGGCATCGCCCAGGAGCGGCCCCAAGGGTTGATCGCTGGCCTCGATGCGCAGGCCAAGCCCTCCGGCCCTGGCCTTGGGGCGGTGGAGGTCCGCGATCTTGGCCAGGAGCGCCGCCAGGTCGAAAGGCCGATGCTCGATCTGGATCTTGCCGGCCTCGATGCGAGAGAGGTCCTGAATGTCATTGATGATGCCGAGGAGGGAGTGGCCCGCCTCCTGGATGCGGGCGATCATGCCCTGCTGGTTGGCGCTCAATGGTTCCCGGTTGACCATCTGGGCCAGACCCAGCACCGAGTAGAGCGGGGTGCGGATCTCATGGCTCATGTGGGCCAGGAATTCGCTCTTAGCCGCGCTGGCCGCGCGGGCCTCGGCGGTGCGCTCCGCCACCTGGCTCTCCAGGTTGGCATTGAGCTCGCGATAGCGCTGTTCGCTTTCGCGCAGGGCCTGTTCGGCGCGCCGCCGCTCGCCGATTTCCGCCTCCAGGGCCGCGGTACGCAGGGCCACGCGCTGTTCCAGGCTGGCATTGAGGGCCTGAATCTCTTCCTCGGCCTGCTTGCGGATGGAGATATCCCGGATGATGCCCCGCATGCCGTGGAATTCTCCCGCCGGGGAAACAACCGGGACCCCGCTCCATTCGCTGGTGAGCCGGCGGCCATCGCGATGCCGGATACCTACCTCGAAGCCCTTGAATGGCTGGGCGCTGGCGAGGGCGGATAGGAGTGGGTTGATGTCGCCGAAGACAAGGGACTGGCGGGGGAAATCGGCCACGGCGACGCCTAGCAGGGTTTCCGGTGCCACCCCGGAAATTTCCGCGAAGACGGGGCTGAGATAGGTGACGCAGCCCCTGGCATCCACTTCCCAGATGACATCGCTCGTGGTCTCGACCAGGGCGCGGAACTTGGCCTCGCTTTCCCGCAGCCGTTCCTCGATCCCGACGCGCTTGGTGATGTTCCGGGAGACCCCGGCCAGTTCGATGAAATGCCCCTGAGCGTCGTAGTTCGCGGAGGCGATGATCTCCCACCAGAGGGGGTCGCCGCGCTTGGTGCGATTCTCCAGTTCCAGGTGGATCTCCGCCGGCAAGCCTGCCCGGACCTTGGCGCGGGCGTCCGTTAAGGCGGCCTGGAGAAGGTCATAGGCCGCTGGGGTGAGGGTCTTGCTCGGCGGCAGCCGGAGGTATTCCTCCGGGGTGTAACCCGCATTCCGCTCGACCGAGGGGCTGATGTAGGTTGTCTCCCCCGCCAGGTTCATGGTCCAGATGACGTCGACGGAATGATCCGCCAGCAGGCGGTATCGCTCCTCGCTGGAACGGAGGGATTCCTCTTCCCGTCGGCGCTCCCCGATATCCTCGACGCAGGCCAGGGCCAGTGGGATGGGTGCGGTAGCCCCGTTCATCCTGGCAACGGTCAGGGCGGCCCACGTCACGGCGCCGTCCGGGCGGACAAAACGCTTGGTCAGCCGGTAATCCTTGATCTCTCCGAGCCGAAGCAGAGCCATCTGCTTACGCTCCACGGCGCGGTCATCCGGGTGGCTGATGGCCATCCAGTCCAGGGACGCCAAATCGGCGGCCGAGCGATCGACCAGGTCGGCAAAGCAACGATTGGCCTGGAGGATGATTCCGGAATCCAGGTCAATCAACACCATGCCCACTGGGGCCTGGTCGAAGATATCGCGGCCGTGGTGGACCGCGCTTGATCCCCCGCGGCCTTTGTCGCAAGCTGCAATCCCCTTCTGACGAATCGCCATGGCCATGCATTCCGAACTCTTTGCCCGTACTCCCCGCCTGGATGGCCCGGATCCGGAAGCCAAGCGCGCCGAGATCCTGCATTACTTCCATGCCACCTTCGACCGCTACGAAGCCTTGTTTCAACTGCTGGCGAAGGACGAGGCATACTACCTTAAGCCGATCGCCTTGCGCCATCCGCTGATTTTCTATCTTGGCCATACCGCGACCTTTTTCATCAATAAATTCGTCCTCGCCGGGCTTATCGAGCAGCGTATCGATCCCCGGATGGAATCCATGTTTGCCGTCGGCGTGGACGAGATGAGCTGGGACGATCT
>SBFV01000288.1 GCA_006227775.1 Gammaproteobacteria bacterium
CACCAACGCATACGCGAAATCCCCTACAACTACACTTCATTTTCTGACCGGGAGATCGTGATTCGCTTCCTAGGCCTGGAGATGTGGAATCTGATCGAGGAGTTGCGTGGCAGTCGGCGTACGGGGCGTTCGGCCCGCATGTTGTTCGAGATCCTTGGCGATATGTGGGTGATAACCCGCAACCCCTATCTGCAGGATGACCTGCTCGAGGATCACCAGCGGCGTAATCTCCTGCTGGGGGCCCTGCGGCATCGGCTGGATCAGTTTGAACTGCGGTTGAACAATAACCGCCTCGCCGAAAGGCTCTTGCTGGCCGCGAGGGATGCGGTCGCCGCTTTTGCTACCTGGCTGGGCGAGATGGCACGGCGGCGGAAAGAAGTGCGCAGAGTACTGGAGGCAATCACCCGGGCCGATAACCTCGACTTCGGGGGCCTGGCCCGCGTTGCTCACGCCACCGATGCCACCGACTGGCGCGTGGAGTTGCCTTTTGTCGTCATTACACCAGACACGGAAGCAGAGATAGCCCTGATCGTTCGCGCCTGTCTTCGGTGTGGCCTGAGTCTGATCCCACGGGGGGGGGGGACGGGGTATACGGGCTCGGCGGTTCCGTTAGACCCTTGGTGCGCCGTCATCAATACGGAAAAGCTGGATGCAATCTCTGCCATTGAACAGGCCCCCTTGCCGGATCTGCCTGGAATCTACCCTACGGTGTGGTGCGGGGCGGGCGCCATCACGCGACGCGTCGCGGAGGTGGCGGAGGCCGCGGGACTGGTGTTCGCGGTTGATCCTACCTCCCAGGACGCTTCAACGATTGGTGGCAACATTGCCATGAACGCCGGAGGGAAGAAGGCGGTGCTGTGGGGTACCACCCTGGACAATCTGGTCTCCTGGCGCATGGTTACGCCGGATGGGGAGTGGCTGGAAGTCGAGCGCCTGGGACATAACCTCGGCAAGATCCATGATCAGGACCCGGTCCGCTTTCGTATCAGCCGCTATGAGGTGGATGGCACTACACCTAAGGGGCCGGCGGAATTGTCGATACTCCCCGGTCAGGCCTTTCGCCAGGTGGGGCTCGGCAAGGATGTGACGGACAAGTTCCTCTCCGGCCTGCCAGGGGTACAGAAGGAGGGCTGTGATGGCCTTGTCACCTCCGCCCGCTTTCTGCTCCACCGCATGCCGACGTTTACGCGCACGGTCTGCATGGAATTCTTTGGCGCCGATCTGTCGCTAGCGGTTCCGGCCATCCTGGAAATTAAAAACTATATCGAGGATTTACCCGACGTCCGGATTGCCGGGCTGGAGCACCTGGACGAGCGCTACCTGCGCGCCCTGGACTATGCCACCAAGGCATCCCGTGCCGAGTTGCCGAAGATGGTGCTTCTCGCCGACCTGGTCGCGGATGATGAGGCGGCGGTGGCGGCCGCGGCGGAACAGGTCGTCATCCTGACTCGGGCTCGCCAGGGGGAGGGCTTCATTGCCAGCAGCCCCGAAGCCCGGCGCCGGTTTTGGCTCGATCGTGCCCGTACCGCCGCCATCTCGCGACACACCAACGCCTTCAAGATCAACGAGGACGTGGTCATCCCCCTGGCACGGCTGGCGGACTATTCGCGTGGCATCGAACGCATCAACATTGAACAGTCCATTGGCAACAAAGACCGCATCCTGTCCGCCTGGCTGGATTATCTGGCGGGGGACATGCCCGAGGCACGTGAATGGCCAGGCCACGAAGACTCACCGGAGGCGCAGGCCATTCTCGACGCTAAACGCGAGGCTGCCCGGCAGGTCATCCAGCAGTCGCGGTCGCGCTGGCGACTGATCCTGGAACGGTTGGAGGCCCCAGCCAGCGCGAACGCCGATCTGCTGCTGGCGGCCGAGCGGGCTTGCATCCAGCCCAGTGACCTTCTTCTGGACCTGCTGTTGCGCCGCGACTTGCGTCAATCCTTGCATCGTGAGGTACGCCAGTCCCTGGATGAGATCTTCAGCGGTCAGGATCTGGCTGGCGTCCGTGATCGGCTAGCCGCCATTCACGCCCAGGTCCGTGATAGTCGCCTTTTCGTCGCGCTGCACATGCACGCGGGGGATGGCAACGTCCATACCAATATCCCCGTCCACTCCTCTGACTATGACATGCTCCACGAGGCCGACCGTGTCGTAGCCCGCATCATGGCTCTGGCGACTGACCTGGGGGGGGTCATTTCTGGGGAACACGGCATCGGTCTGACCAAGATCCAGTTCCTGGAGCCCCAGAAGCTGGCGGCCTTTGCCCGCTACAAACAGGACGTGGACCCCTGGGGACACTTCAACCCAGGCAAGCTCCTCCCGGGCTCCGGGCTAGAGAGCGCTTATACGCCCTCCCTGCGTTTGGTAAGCCAGGAGGCCATCATCCTGGAAGAGACGGAATTGGGTGCCCTGAATGATGACATCAAGCATTGCCTGCGCTGCGGCAAATGCAAGCCGGTGTGCATGACCCACGTGCCGCGGGCCAACCTGCTGTATTCGCCCCGCAACAAGATCCTCGGCACCGGCCTTATCATCGAGGCCTTCCTCTACGAGGAACAGACCCGCCGGGGTCTCTCCCATCGCCACTTCGAAGCGATGAACGACCTGGCGGATCATTGCACCATCTGTCATAAGTGCCAGACGCCCTGCCCGGTCAAGATCGACTACGGCGAGGTCACGACGCGCCTGCGCCGCATCCTCGTTCACCGGCGACAGAAACGGTTCAGCCCTGGCGCCTGGGCCGCCCTGAGCTTCCTGAACAGCAAAAATCCCCGAGCCATTCGTCTGCTACGGGTAGGCCTGGCTCGCTGGGGTTTCCGCGGACTCAATCTGGCCAGCGCAACCGCCCGTCGCCTTGGGCTGTACCGGCATCAGGCGCCCCCGGCGATCACCACGGGCCAGCCCAAGGCGTATAAGCTGGCAACGGAGATGCTGCGCCGCCCGATTCGCGTCGAGGTGCCTAAACGGACCTTCCGCCAGATCCTGGCCCTTGAGGACAGCACTCAGATTCCCATCCTCCGGGACCCGAGTCGTCAACCCGAGGAGATGGAAACCGTCTTCTATTTTCCTGGTTGTGGCTCCGAGCGGCTCTTCGCCGAAATTGGCCTGGCCACGCTGGCCCTCCTCTACGACCTTGGCGCCCAGACGGTGCTCCCACCGGGCTACCTCTGCTGCGGCTATCCCCAGAGCGCCGCTGGCTACGAGGACCAGGGACGGCGTCTGACCATGGAAAACCGGGTGCTCTTCCACCGCGTGGCTAACACCCTGAACTATATGGATATCCGCACGGTGCTCGTCTCCTGTGGCACCTGCATGGATCAGTTGCTGCATTATGCGTTTGAGCGCATCTTCCCCGGCTGCCGCCTGCTTGATATTCACGAATACCTGATGGAACAGGGCATGACCCTCAGCGCCCTGAGTGCTGACCAGCCCTATCCGCCGGGCGATGTGGACCAACCAGCCAAGGGGGACGCCAGTGAAATGTCAATGACAGAAAAAGGAAAAGCTGCGGGTATCGTCAAAGACCAGGCGATGCAATATCTTTATCATGACCCGTGCCACAGCCCGATGAAGACTTACAACCCCCTCAAGGTTGCGAGCAGTGTGTTAGGTCAGGCGGTAACTCTAACGGATCGCTGCTGCGGTGAGGCTGGCACCCTGGGGACCGCCCGTCCTGACATCGCCAGCCAGTTGCGTTTCCGAAAACGCGAATCCTTGTTACAAGGTATCCGTGCCCTGACGGGACAGGATCGAGCCCAAGGAAGGGTCAAACTTCTGACTTCATGCCCTGCGTGTCAGCAGGGTCTAGCGAAATACACCGATGAGACCGGCTTGACCACCAGCTATATCGTGACCGAGATCGCGCGACTGCATCTCGGTCCTGATTGGCAGCGGAGCTTCTGCGAGCGGTTACAGGAGGGCGGTATCGAGCGGGTACTGCTCTGAGGAAGGGCGATAAGACGAATCGTCATCCTAGACCTACCCGATCAGGAGTGTGGGGGGGGTGAAAAAAACCTGTTTCTTCAGGAGCGCTGAGAGGTTGTAGACTGGGCAGGGAGGAAGAAGCCCGTGGATTTCGTGGCGAAGCCCCTGAATATGAAGGGGCTTGAGATGTTGGGCACGAGGAGGAGGAAATTGGCGCGCCTGACTGGACTCGAACCAGTGACCCCTGCCTTCGGAGGGCAGTACTCTATCCACTGAGCTACAGGCGCTTAATCTGGGTATCTTCGATGTTGACCCCAAGAACCTCGATATTGGTTGGTAAGGGGATGAGGGAAGAATAGCCGGTTTACGGCTGGACGTCCATCAGGGGTCAGTTTATGCAGACCGCGGCGGCTACGTCAAACCTCACCTCCAGGCCATGCCGGGGTGCTATTGGGCAGGGCCTTGGGCGGGGGCGATTTTTCACCATAATCGCATAGATCCTGGATGGGACATTCCCAGCACCGCGGCTTGCGGGCCAGGCAGACATAACGCCCATGCAGGATCAACCAATGATGAGCGTCCTGGAGGAATGCCTTCGGGACCAGGCGGAGCAGTTTTTGCTCGACCTCCAGGGGTGTCTTGCCCGGGGCCAGGCCCGTGCGGTTGGCGACTCGAAAGATATGGGTATCCACCGCCAGGGTGGGATGACCAAAAGCGGTGTTGAGGATGACATTGGCGGTTTTGCGCCCCACGCCCGGCAAGGCCTCCAAGGAGGCCCGGGCAGATGGAACCTCCCCGCCGTGACGCTCCAGCAGGAGAGCGCAGGTTTTGACGATACTGGCGGCCTTGGCGTTAAAGAGACCCAGTGTCCGGATGTGGGCTCTAAGGCCATCCTCACCCAGATCCAGCATGGCTTGGGGCGTATTGGCCACCGGGAAAAGGCCTGCCGTCGCCTTGTTGACACCCTTATCCGTGGCCTGGGCGGAGAGAATAACCGCCACCAGGAGCTCGAAGGGGCTGGAATAGTTCAACTCCGTCCTGGGCGCGGGATTGCGCGCACGTAAGCGCTCGAAGATAAGCCGGCGTTTCTGCTGGTTCACGGTCCGTTCGGAAGGCCTTCTGTCGTCGGATTGAGCTTTAATATGTCTCGGTGGCATTTTTTGCGGGAGGATTATCGACCCTCCCTGATGGTGAAGGACACGACGGGTGTCTCTCACGCTAACGAGGTAATTGCCGTTGCTCGCCATCCAGGCATCCCGCCAAAGCGGCCGGCATAATATCCTCCCACCATGGCATGCCCCAGGAACTCAGTCGCTCAGGAGCTTCAATCATGACCGCTGGCCCCCGTGAAATCATCACCCCTTTCCGTCCGATCCCCTTGGAGGTTCCGGAGGGCATGAAGCCCAACGAGTTCTTCAACAGCACGGAGAACCTCAACGACCTGGTCAACAACAACGGCCTCTTGGTGAACCCCGAGAACCTTCTGCTCTACCGCAAGGCCCTGGGTCACTCAAGTGAATTCGACTGTTCCATCATCTACAACACCTCTCAGACCATCTTGAATCCCCTCGGCCGGCCGGTGCGTCGAACCCAGGTCCCGGCGGGAGTCAAGCATGCCTGGAATCGGATGAACCAGATCCTGATTGGTTACATGCTGGAATCCTACCCCGACCCGGCGCAGGCCCTGGTGCTGGCGGGGGAGGCCAGCCTAGACGCGACCTGGCCTCTAACCTCCCCCGGCGTTCCCAGCATTCGCATGCTGCACAACCATTTCATCGTCTTCCCCATGGATCGGTTGCGCCAGGCGGCACTGGCGGACCCCGCCAATCCTAACCTGACCGATGGCGGCCAGCACAGTCTGTTTCAGGCCCACATGCGGGATGTTTACCGCCGCTTTTTCGCCGAGGCCCTGGACCTGAGCATTCTGCGCACCATCCACAGCGCCGAATCGCAGCTTGTCCTCACGGGCTACCCGGAGGGTCTGCCCTGCTGGGAGATCCAAGGCGGGGCGGGGGCCCTGAAGGACATCCGCTTCTGGCGCGAATATGACGCCATCCTGGAAGGTTTCTTGGATTTCTACCGCACCTTCTTTTCCCAGGTCTCCAGCCGTAACGCCCCCTTGCTGCCGGACCTCCATTACCCCGATGCCGTGGACCGGGTGTTGCTGTTCGACAATGATTTCCTGGGGACCGCCCGTCGGGTCCGCGAGCGCTGCATCCGGGACCCGGCCTATGCCAACGCTATCCGCTGGCAGCCGGCCTTCAAGCAACTTATCTACCGTAACGATGAGGGCAAGCTACTGGTGACCATCAGCCAGAATTCCATTGGCAACGCCATCACCGAACTACTGGGGGTGGTGGTCAAGCGTATCCCCGACGCCGCTGCCTACGCCGCTTTCGAGCCGAAGCTGCTTGAAAAGCTGCTGGCCGTGCGCGAGCGTTTGATCGCCGCCGACCTGGGAGACGGCATCGCCACCGCCGATTGGCCGGCGCGCAACCCTTGAGCGGGCTTGGCACTAGCCGAACGCCTTCGGTGGGGCCGGGCGACCATCCCTGAACGGTTAAACTTGGGACCATGACCAGCACCACCCTCAAGCCCCCCAAGTCCCTCCTGCGTAAAGTGGGGAAAGCGATCGCCGATTACGGCATGATTCGTGACGGTGATCGCATCCTCCTGGGGGTTTCCGGCGGCAAGGATTCCCTTTCACTGCTTCATATCCTCAAGTATCTGCAAGGCTATGCCCCGGTACGGTTCGATCTCGCGGTGCTGACGGTGGACCCCCAGGTACCGGGTTTTAATCCCGAGCCCCTAACAACCTATTACGATCTCCTAGGGGTACCCTGGCATTACGAGCGGCAACCGATCCTGGACCAGGCCAAAGCGCACATGGACGGGGATTCCTTTTGCGCCTACTGTTCACGGATGAAACGGGGCATCATGTATCGCCTATGCCGGGAGCGGGGATACGGTGTCCTGGCCCTGGCCCAACACCTGGACGATCTGGCCGAGAGCCTGCTGCTCTCCCTCTTTCACGGTGGCCAGTTCCGGACCATGAAGGCCCATTACCTCAACGACGCCGGTGATGTACGTATCATCCGCCCCCTAGCCTATTGCCGGGAGCGGCAAACGGCGGATTTCGCCCAGAAGGCGGATCTGCCCGTGGTAGCCGATTCCTGTCCTGCCTGTTTCTCCGCCCCTACGCGCCGCGAACACATGAAGGCCTTGCTGGCACGTGAGGAGGGCAATCACCCGCCCCTCTTCACCAATATCTTGCACGCCATCCGTCCTATATTGACGGAAGGCATTGCCGATGCAACGGCCAGGGCTCAGGATTGAATTAGGTTTGGATGCTGGCCATTCGTCCGCATGAGTCACTCCAGTTTCTCCAGGCGATCCAGAGCCCCCCAAGCGTGGGGACGAGCGCCCTGGGCAGGATTCCAAGCGAGGCTGGTCTCCGGAATTCGCTTCATCAAGAACCTTAAGTTCCGTATCAGAAGCTAATCCTTTCCGCACCACAAGAATCCAATCTATCCGCGCGAGGTTTTATACCATGAGTCTTGCCGCCTTGATCCCTTTCCTCTCCGCCCTGCTCGCCGCCTCGGCGGCGAATCTGGATGCGGCCAATCTGACCAGCGAGACAGTGGCCTACCGAGCCGTACCGCGGGAATACCAGCTCGACGGCGTGATCGAGGCCATCAACCAGGCCACCATCTCCGCTCAAACCCAGGGACAGGTCAAGGAGATCCTCTTCGACGTGGACGACTTCGTCGAGGCTGGCAGCATCATTGCCCGCATCAAGGACACGGAACATCGGGCACGGGTCGCTCAGGCAGCGGCGGAGCTGGATTCGGCCACCGCCACCCTCAACCATGCCCGTGAGGAATTCGAGCGGATCAAGGGACTGTTCAACAAACAGGCGGCGTCCGAATCCGCCATGGACAAGGCCATCGCCGACGTCAAGAACGCCCAGGCTCGGGTCGAAGTCGCTGCCGCCGCCCTGGAGCAAGCCAATGAGCAACTGGCCTATACCCAGGTCCGCGCCCCCTACGCCGGGCTGGTCACCCAGCGTCATGTCCAGGTCGGTGAGATGGCCAGCCCCGGGCAGCCGCTCATGACCGGCATCTCCCTCAAGCAATTGCGGGTCGCCGTTGACGTTCCCCAAAATCTGATCCCCGCGATTCGGGCGGGCCAGGGTGTACGCATCCTTCTTCCCGATAACCAGGTGGTCGCGGCGACCGGCATGACGGTATTCCCCTTTGCTGATCAGGGCTCCAATACCTTCAAGGTGCGCCTTAACCTGCCGGCCAACCTGGCCAACCTTTACCCCGGTATGTTCGTCAAAGCGGGCTTCCTGACCGGCGAGAAGCGGGAATTGGCAATACCCAAGTCCGCGGTGGTCCAGCGTTCCGAGGTCACCGGAACCTACGTCATCAAGGAGGGCAAGGTCAGCTTCCGCCTGATCCGGGTGGGACGTGACTTGGGCGACAGCCTGGTGGTGCTCTCCGGTCTGACCGAGGGTGAGCAGGTGGCCCTGGATCCGATCAGCGCTGGGGCTACCCTCAAAGCCCAGGCCCAGGGAGGCGGGGAGCGCAAAGATGGCTGACCAACTCGGCATCTCCGGGCGGATCACCGAGCGCTTCCAGGCCAGCGCCATCACGCCCCTCCTGGCCCTGGTGGGCCTGTTGCTGGGTCTCTACGCCATTCTGGTCACGCCCCGGGAGGAAGAGCCTCAGATCAACGTCACCTTCGCCGATATCTTCATCGCCTTCCCGGGTGCCTCCGCCGCCGAGGTCGAGCAACTGGTCGCCGGTCCGGCCGAACAGGTACTGTCGGAGATGAAGGGCATTAAGCACATCTATTCCTCCTCCCGCCCTGGCCTGGCGGTGGTAACCGTCCAGTTCCAGGTGGGGGAGGACCGGACCGACGCCATCGTCCGCCTCTATTCCAAGATCTACTCCAACCTGGACTGGCTGCCGCGGAACCTGGGCGTAGGTCAGCCCCTGATCAAGCCCAAGGGTATCGACGACGTGCCCATCATCACCGCCACCCTCTGGTCGCGGGACGAGTCCGTCGGTGCCTTTGAGCTGAGCCAGGTCGCCCATGCCCTGGAGCAGGAAATCAAGCGCGTGCCTGGTACGCGCGACGTCTATACCGTCGGCGCCCCGGCCCAGGTGGCGCGGATTATCCTCGATCCCCAGGCCCTGGCCGGATTCAACATCGATATCGACAGCCTCCGCCAGGCCCTGCAGGCCGCCAACCACACCCGGGACAACATTGCCCTGACCCATGACAACAGCGAGATCTTGGTCCAGGCCGGCACCCTGCTGATGACCCTGGAGGAGGTCAGCGACCTGGTGGTGGGCCTCCATGGCGGCCGCCCGGTTTTCCTGCGCGACGTGGCGACCATCGAGCGCGGTCCGGAGCCGCCCCAATCGTACGTTTGGCTCGGCCCCGGCCCCATGAGCGAACACAGCGGCGTGACCCTGGCCGGAACCACCCCGGCGGTGACCATTGCCGTAGCCAAACAGGAAGGTATCAATGCCGTCGAGGTAGCCCAGCGCGTCATCGACCGATTCGCCCAACTCGAAGGCACCTTCATCCCCGCCGGCGTCGAAGTGACGGTGACCCGCAATTATGGCGCCACCGCTGACGCCAAGGCGCAAAAGCTGATCCAGAAACTGACTTTCGCCACCCTGTCGGTGATCGTGCTGGTGATCTTCGCCATCGGCTGGCGGGAATCCATCATCGTCGGCGCCGCCATCATCGTCACCCTGGCCCTGACCCTCTTCGCCTCCTGGGCCTGGGGGTTCACCCTCAATCGGGTGTCGCTCTTCGCCCTCATCTTTTCCATCGGCATCCTGGTGGACGACGCCATCGTGGTGGTGGAGAACATTCACCGTCACCTGGCGATGAGCAACCGCAAGCTTCTCGACCTCATGCCCAAGGCGGTGGACGAGGTGGGCGGGCCGACCATCCTGGCGACCTTCACCGTTATCGCCGCCCTTTTGCCCATGGCCTTCGTCACGGGCCTAATGGGGCCTTACATGAGTCCCATCCCCATCAACGCCTCCACGGGCATGCTTATCTCCCTGGTCGTCGCCTTCGTCTTCACCCCCTGGATGACCAATTTCATGCTCGGCAAGCGGATTGAGGCCCATGTCCAGGCCGGCGGGCACGGCCATGGTCCAGGCCATGATGAGGCGAGCGGCGGCTGGGTGGCTGGCCTGTTCAACCGCCTCATCGCCCCCTTCCTGGTCGGACGCCAAGGCTGGGTCAACCGCTGGCTGTTGCTGGGCGGCATCCTGCTGCTCATCGCCGGCTCCATCGGCCTGGTCACCAGCAAGGTGGTCATCCTCAAGATGCTGCCGTTCGACAACAAGTCCGAGTTCCAGGTAGTGCTGGACATGCCCGAAGGCACCAGCCTGGAGCAGACGGCACGGGTGCTGGGCGAGCTGGGCGCCTACATCGAGACCGTCCCCGAGGTGACCGATTACCAGGTCTATGCCGGCACCGCTACACCCATTAATTTCAATGGCCTGGTGCGCCAGTACTATCTGCGCGAGGGCGCTCACCTGGGCGATATCCAGGTCAACCTGGTGGACAAGCACTATCGCCAGCGCAAGAGCCACGAGATCGCCCTGGCGGTGCGCGAGCCTTTGCAGGCCATCGCCCGCCAATACCAGGGCAACGCCAAGATCGTCGAGATCCCTCCCGGGCCGCCGGTGCTGTCGCCTCTGGTGGCCGAGATTTACGGCCTCGATTACTCCGGTCAGATCGCCGTCGCCAGGCAGGTGCGCGAGATCTTCGAGGGGACCGCGGATATCGTGGATGTGGACGACTCGGTGGAATATCCCGCTGGCAAGCTCATCGTGGTCGTGGACCGGGCCAAGGCGGCAAGGCTGGGGGTGGCCCAGAGCGCCGTCGCCCAGGCCCTCGCCACGGTGCTGGAGGGCGAGGACATGAGCTTCCTCCATGATGCCCACGTCAAGTACGCCGTGCCTCTGCGGGTCGAGTACAGCCAGGCCGACAAGGCCGACCTGGAACAGGTGCTGTCACTGCGGGTACGCTCCCAGAGCGGGCAGGTCGTCCCCCTGTCGGAACTGGTCAGCCTGGTGGAGACAACGCGCGAACACAGCATCTATCACAAGGATCTGCTGCCGCTGGTCTATGTCATGGGTGACATGGCCGGCAAGACGGACAGCCCCCTCTACGGGCTCTTCACCATTTCGGCCACCCTGGGCGCAGATCTGGGTTTGGAGCAATGGTTGCTGAGCCAGCCCCAGAACCCCTATGAATACAGCCTCAAGTGGGACGGCGAGTGGCAGGTCACCTACGATACCTTCCGCGACATGGGCATCGCCTACGGCGTGGGTCTGATCCTCATCTATCTGCTGGTGGTTGCCCAGTTCCGCAGCTACCTGGTGCCGCTGGTGATCATGGCGCCGATCCCGCTCACGGTGATCGGCAT
>SBFV01000066.1 GCA_006227775.1 Gammaproteobacteria bacterium
CACCACGCACCACTCACCACTCACCACTCACCACTCACCACTCACCGCTCACCACTCACCACTCACCTTTCACCTACCATCCTTCACTCCTTGCCCATGACTACCCTCTACCGCATGCCCTCCCTGGGCGCCGACATGGAGGCCGGCACACTCATCGAATGGGTCCTGCAACCGGGCCAGACCTTCGCCAAGGGCGATGTCATCGCCGTGGTGGAGACCCAGAAGGGGGCCATCGAGGTGGAGGTCTTTCATGATGGCGTCATGGGCCGCCAGCTCATCGAAGTCGGGCGGACGGTGCCCGTGGGTACTCCCATGGCTGAGTTGGAGACCCTGGTTGTCACGCCCCCGGGTCAAGAGACCTTGGTCCAGCCGGCGGTTCAGCCCATGGCCCAATCCGCCCTCCAGCCGAAGGTCAAGCCTCCCGGCGGCCTCGCTGTCAGCGGCTCCAGGATGATTGAGTCGGTACCACCCCAGGCGCCGTCGCCCGAAGCGCCGTCGCCGGGAGTGCCATTGCCAATGGAAGCGCATCCCCTGTTTTCCCCACCGGCATCCGTAACACCCCCATCGGCGGAAGCCATTACCCCCCGCGCCCCCGTCCGCCCTCGTGCCTCGCCCGTAGCCCGTCGCCTGGCCCAGCAACGGGGGCTAAGCCTGGAGGGACTCGCCGGCAGCGGACCCGCCGGGGCCATCCTGCTGACTGATGTGCAATCGGCAGCCGCAGCTTTGGCGAGCAGCGCCGGCTTGCCGCCAGGCACCGGTACCGGTCCTGTATCCCAGCCGCCAGCCGGTCGCCACCCCGCACATCCTGGCCTAGACCTGGCCGCCATGCGCCAGGCCATCGCCGCGGCCATGGCCCACGCCAAACGGGAGATCCCTCACTACTATCTGAGCCAGGACATTGATCTGACCCCGGCCAGCGATTGGCTGGCCCGGCGCAATGCCGAGCTCCCGCCGGAGCGGCGCCTGCTTATGGGGGTGCTCTTCATCAAGGCCGTGGCCCTCACCCTCACGGGCTTTCCCGAGCTCAACGGCTTTGACCGCGAGGGGCGTTTCGCGCCCTCCGCCGCCATTCACGTTGGCTGCGCCACGGCCATCCGCGGCGGCGGGCTGGTGGCGCCGGCCATCCACGATACGGACCAACTGGACCTCGACAGCCTCATGGCCCGGCTGCGCGACCTGGTGACCCGGGTGCGCAGTGGCGGCCTGCGCGCCTCGGAGTTGGCGGAACCGACCATCACCGTCTCCAGCCTGGGCGAGCGGGGGGTCGACCGCCTGTACGGCATCATCTATCCGCCCCAGGTGGCCATCGTCGGCTTCGGCACGCCCCGGCTGGTGCCCTGGGTTCTGGAGGGCCGGGTCGTCCCCCGCCAGGTCGTCACCGCCACCCTGGCCGCCGACCATCGTCACAGTGACGGCCATCGCGGCGCCCTTTTCCTGGCCCAGGTGGGGCAGCGCCTGCAAGCGCCGGAGAAACTGTGACGCTGAGCGCTCAGCGCTGAGCCCGGGTCCTGGCGATAGAGCGATGGAGCATGGGACCTCGAAAGTCGCCGGGAGAATGGTCGAAGGCCGTCGGGAGAATGCCAGCACCGCCGGCGAGGGTGGTGGGATCATTCTCCCCCGCTGCGGGTAACCCGTTTCAGGACCTGAGCCGTTTCAAGACTTGAGGAGAAGCATGACGATGAGCACTGCCATGACCAACGACGAGATCCAGGCCGCCGCCCTGGAGGAGTTGACCAACGTCGCCCCCGACCTGGCCGACGAGGTCATCCCTCCGGATGCCGATCTGCGCGAGGTCTTCGACCTGGACTCCATGGACTTTCTCAACTGGTTCACCGCCCTCCACCGCCGCCTGGGGGTCGACATCCCTGAACTCGACTACCCCAAGCTGCGCAGCCTGGATGACGTGGCCACTTACCTGGCGGACAGGCTCGGGGGTCACTGAGATTTGGCCTACTCGCAGGTCCATTGATCCTGTCATCCTGGACAGGGAGCCACCACAGCCGCACGCCAGAACACCGATGACTTATGTGATCTGGTCACCCGCCGCGCTCAGGGGATGTGCAACGTGTGCATCGGTTTCTGGCGGAGAAAACCCAGACACCCCTAGGCGTGCGTTCAATGCTTTTTTTGGCGGGGTGATGCTCATGGGAACTCGGTCTCCTGGTCCCGCGGGCCAGTGATCAGCCGGGCCACCTCGGGCGGTGAGTAGCCGAGACATTCACCCAGCGCCACGCGGCTGCGCACGCCCAGGAATTCCCGCGACAGACGCCGTTCGGCGAACAGCAGATTTCGCTCGGCGGCCCGGTCCTGATAGAGCAGTTCCGCCGGCTGGGGCGCGAACGGGCGGCGACTGACCCGGGCGATCCGTCCCAGGTTCACCCCGCGCCCGTCGTCCAGCAAGAGCAGATGCGGGGCCAGGCCCCGGGTCGGATCGGGGCGGGGAAAGTCGATCAGTCCCAGGAGCACGTAAGGCGTCGCGGTCAGACGGACACCGAGCTGGACGGGGCTGTCACTCAGTTCGGCCAGGAAGATGGTCTCGCCGATGGCCGCCCGCAGTTGCTCGATCTGGCGGTTATAGTCCGGCGAGGGCCAGAGGGACTGAGCAATTACTACTTCCGGCGCTACCGGGGTCGTGGCGTCGTCGTCGAGGTCGATGGGATCTTGCATGGTGGCGCCGGATGGGGGCCGGGGGAGTCGGTAGGTTCCGTCCAGTCAGTGATTGAGCAACTGCTCGATGACGGCGACGATGTCGGCGGCATCAAATTCGCGCCCTCCGGTCGCCTGAAAAGCCAGATGGCCCTGCCGGTCCACGAGGAAGGTCGTCGGGAGACCCCGCACCGACCAGGCCGCAACGGTCTTTGCCTCGGTGTCGAAGACCACCGGGAAGGCGGTGCTACCCGTGAAGGGAAACGCCGTTTCCACCTCTTCGCCGACATTGACGGCGATTACCTCGAAGGTGCCCGGCGGGAAGCGTTCCCGCACCCGACCGAGGGAGGGGAATTCCTGCCGGCAGGGCGGACACCAGGTCGCCCAGAAGTTGATGAGGACCACACGTCCCCGGTATTGGGCCAGATCGACGAGCCGGTCATCGCTATCCCTGAGTTGCAAAGCCGGTGCGGGCGGACGGCTGGGGATGGGCGTCATCCCCGTGCCTTGAGCCCAGACAAGGGGGGCGACCCAGAACAGGCCAAGAAGGGCCAGAAAGCGGCGCCGGTCAATCCGGGGCGCAGGTGAGGGCATCGAGGACAATTTCCTGTACTCCTTGGTCATCGTGATAGGGCGCGATCAGTTGGAAGGGGGCAAGCGGCTCGCTGGCCAGAGTCACCATGCCCATGATCCAGTCGCCCGGCGCGAAGTGGTTTTCGCTCTGGAACTGCGCCCAACGGAAGGCGATCCGTGCCGGTTGTGGGACATCGGCCTTGGCCCAATCCTGATCCCAATCCTCCGGCAGGCTGAATGCGATTTGCCGGCCAGGGCCTTGGCCAGGCGCAGGGCGTTGAAGCTGCGCTCGGTGCCGTAGGGGGGATCGTTGAGGATGATAATGAGGGTGGACATGAGGGCGACTCCGCTGAGGTTGAGATGTCGTGATGGTGGAGCCAGGGAGCGAGGATGTGTAGGTTGGGATGGAGGGAGGGCCTCACAGGCGGTCTTGCATGCCTTCGCTTCTTCCGCCGTCAATCATAGGTGCCTGGCGCAGACGGGCCACCAGTCGGGGCAGGAAGGCCAGGGCGGCCAGCAGGGCCAGGGCAATGAGGCCCTTCTGGATCAGGCCCTCGCCCCCGCCCGCCGCCTCGCGGCCGGCATAGCCCAGCCAGGTGTAGGCGATGGCTCCCGGCAGCATGCCGCTCGCGGTGGCGAGCAGGTAGGGGAGAAAGGGAATGCGCGTCAGCCCCAGGGCATAGTTGAGCAGGTTGAAGGGAAAGACCGGCACCAGGCGGGTGAAGGCGACGAAGCGCCAGCCTTCCGCCTCCACGCCCCGCATCAGGCGCTTGAGTAGCCCCCCAGCGCGGGCCTGGACCCAGTCACCGGCCAGATAACGGGCGACCAGAAAGGCGAGCACCGCCCCCAGGGTGGCGCCGGTGAGGTTCCACAGGGTCCCCCACAGGGGCCCGAACAGGGCGCCGCCGGCCAGGGTGAGCAGGGAACCGGGCAGGAACAGGACGGTGGCGATGGCATAGAGGCCGATGAAGAGCAGAGGTCCCACCGGGCCGGCGGCTTCGACCCAGGCCGTCAGGGCGCTGGCGTCCAGGTGCTCGCGGTTGATTAGGGC
>SBFV01000131.1 GCA_006227775.1 Gammaproteobacteria bacterium
CGTTGATCCCAGGTCCTGACCGCTAGCACTGTCTCCCAGGCCCTGCCGGCTGAAGACCCTCACTGCGTAACCTAGCAGGCGTACCGCCATCGCCAGATGGCGATGCTCCCACACCGGCACCCAGTCATCGGGCAGGGGCATGAGGGGCGAACACATCCTTCATCAGTGTCTCGATGACCGTGCCGAGGGGCCGTGCGGCGCCGAGGGGAGGGTCCGGGTCCCTGGCCATCAAAGTCCGCGCGGATGCCCGAGACCCCAGCCCGGCCCGGTTGGGACCCTGAGCCGGCCGGCGCCGTAGCGCGGGGAATCCGCCACATCGTCGACGAAATAGGGAGCCAGGGAAACATGGTCTCCCGGCAGGTCCACCTCGGCCCGGGCACTGAAATGGACGTTAGCGGTCTTGCCGAGGGCGGATTCGTACATGCCGCCACACCAGACGGACACCCCGTTGAGAAAGCAGAGCCGGGCGATCTTGATGGCCTCGAAATAACCCCCGACGCGGGGCGGTTTGATGTTGATGACCAGTTTCGTCAGGTCGGAGTATTGTTTCCAGAGTTCGATGGCGTGTCTGGCGTGGGCGAGGCCGAGGATGCTCTCATCCAGGCAGATCGGCGTCGCGAGGCCGGCCAGGGTGCGGGCGTGGTCGATGATGTCATCGTTCGGACCCGGCTGTTCGATCATCATCAGGTTGAACTCGTCCAGCCGTTTCAGGGTTGCCAGATGCGCGGGACGGAAGAGATCGTAGGCCCCGTTCGCGTCGACCTGAAGCCGGATAGCCGGGTAACGGGCCCGGATGGCCGCGACGTAATCCAGGTCCCTGCCGGGTTTGATCTTGACCTTGACCCGAGCGACCTGAAGCTCCTCGACCGCGATCGCCACTTTATTCATCAGGGCCTGGATGGTGGGCTCCAGTCCCAGGCTCGTTCCCGTCTCAACGCTCTGGCGGGAGCCACCCCAGAGGCGCGATACGGCCATGCCGTGGATTTTCCCGACGGCATCCCAGTAGGCGCCCTCGACGCCGGCTTTCGCCGTGGGATGCCCCTGGACCCAGCGATAGCGGCGGATGAACGAGTCGATGCCGGTCACCGGTGCCTGCCCGGGCCCGCCAGCGGTCAGGGAGGGTATGAGATAACCGAGCGCCGTTGCCACGCTGTTATGGCATTCGTAACTGTACCAGGGCGCGGACAGGGGGGAGCATTCGCCCCTGCCGGTCACCAGGGACCCATCGGCCAGCCGGAAAGTGAGGCTGGGATAGAATCTGACCAGGGTATCGAACCGCCCGCGGGGGCTTTCGAAGGGAATGCGGAGCTTCATTTCCCGCTGGTGAACGCTTGCCTCCTGGACGAACAGTGGTTCGGTGTTGTCGACAACGCCGATTTCTTCCGGCCGGAAGTCTCTCGTGGCCTGTGCAGCGTCCTGGGCGGCGCGGATCATGGGTCCCGTCCTCGCGGTCATCAATGGGGGTACAGGTTGGCGCGGTCAGGAAGCCGATGCAACCCCCGCCAGCTCCGCGACCGGTACAACCCGTACAATCCGTACCATGCGTACAGCCGCGCAACCCACGACCACAACCGTGCAACCCCTACAACCCCTGAAACCCTCCCTGGCCGTGCCAGGGTCTGAACTTTAGCCTATCCTGTCTCTCTAGGGAGACGCTTCTCTTTCCTTGCAGAGACGCCGCTCCGTTCCTCTTTCCTGACCTTCTTCACCTCTCCACCTTCTTCAGGCGTGCCGATGGCTGACCCCCTGATCCGCATCTTCGTCTCTTCACCGTCCGACCTGGATCATGAGCGGGCACTGACGCGGAGTATCATCGAGGCCCTGGCGCAGGAGTATCTGCCCTATTTCAAGGTGCAGGCGGTCCTGTGGGAGCAGGAGGCCCTGACCGCGGCCCAAAGTTTCCAGGCGGGGCTGGTGCGGCCGTCGGACTGCGAGATCGTGCTGGTGATGTTGTGGGCGCGCCTGGGGACGCCCCTGGCCAACGATCCCTATGGTGGCATGACCGGGACCGAGTGGGAGTTCGTCGACGCGGTGGAGGCTTCGGCGCGCACCGGCAGCCCGGAGGTCCTGGTCTACCGCAAGACTGCACCCTGCCTGGTGGACGTCAACAATCCCGAGGCGGCGCGGGAGGCCCTGGCGGACCGCAACCGCCTCGAGGCCTTTTTCCGCGCCCATTTCTTCAACCCGGATGGCAGCTTCCGGCGCGCCTTCCGCCAGTTCAGCAATGACCATTCCTTCCGCGATCTGGTCGAGACGCAACTGCGCAAGCTCCTCAATCGTCGCATCAGCGCTGAACGCCGCCTGACCTCCCACCTCCAGGACTGGCAGGGCAGCCCCTTCCGCGTGGACCGGCCCTTCGAGTTCAGCGACCATCCGGTCTTCGTCGGCCGCGAAACCGAGACCCGGGAGCTGATCAGCCGCCTGGAGACCAACGCCGAGCGGGGGCGCGGGCTCCTGCTGGTCACCGGCCCCAGCGGCGTCGGCAAAAGCTCCCTGATCCGCGCCGGGCTGCTGCCCCGGCTGGCGCGGCCCTTCCTGTTTCCCGGGATCGCCCTGTGCCGCTGGTGTCTCGTGGACCTTGGGGCGGGCGATCCCCTTCAGGCCCTGGCCGCGGCCTTGGGCGCGCCGACGATCCTCGGTGGGGCCCTCGAGCGATTCGGGCTCGATACCCGCTCCCTGGCCAATCTCCTCGCCACCACCCCGGAGGTGGCCGCCGCCGAACTGGCCGCTGCCTTGTCCCAGGTGAGCGTCAAGTTCGCGGAACAGGCGGGGGGGAACGGCGGGCGGGCGCAACTCGCCATCGTCGTCGACCCCCTGGACCCCCTGTTCGACCCCCTGACGCTCGGGGGGAACGCCAGGGAAAGCGCGGCCCCGGAAGGCGGCGCCTCCGGGGTATCAGCGGCATCCCTGGCCTCCGGGGAGGCCGCCCTGGCCCCGGCCAGCCGGGCCTTCCTCGCCGCCCTGCGCTCCCTGGCCGGACGGGACGGCATCTGGGTCGTCGCCTCCCTGCGCAGCGACTTTCTCCACCTGCTAGCCGAACTGCCGGATTTGGCGGCGGAACTGGACGAGGTGAGCTGGTTTCCCCTGCAGCCGCCCGCCACGGCCCGGATCCGTCAGGTGATCGAGATCCCGGCGCGGATCGCCGCCATCGATTTCGAGGACACCACCAGTGGCGCCGGGCGGGGGTTGGTGGATACCCTGGAGACGGAGGTCAGCGTACTTTCGCACTGGCCTCCCGTGTTGCAGGAGGTCCTGGATGAGCTGTACCGGCGGGCTCGCACCCGTGAAGCGGAGACCCAGGCTCATCCCCCATCCTTGCTGACCCTCGCCGATCTGCGCGGTCTGGGCGGGGTGAGCGGCACCCTCATCGCCCGGGCCGAGGCCCTGTGGGCGGAGCTGGAGCCACCCCAGCGGGACGCCCTGCCTAGCCTGTGCCGGGCCTTGATCACCCTGGAAGGAAGCGGGGCGCCCCGTCCCGGCATCCGCGCCGGTGACCTCCAGACCCTGACCCGTCGGCCCGAGGTGGCGCGCCTGGTGGAGCGCCTGATCGCGGCGCGCCTGGTGGTGGCGGACGCGGAGGAGGAGGAGACGGAGGCAACGGCTCCGTCATCGTCCTCCCCAAGTATCTGGGACGACCTGCGCCGGCTGTGGCGGCAAACCCGGGAGGAGCGGCGCATACGCCATGGGGGGGTGGGACGGCTGTTGCGCCTGGGATCGGACCTGATCACCAAGGAGACGCCCACTACCCGCGCGGCCCCTCTCGCCACCGGAGCGGCCCCCGCCGGGGCGGGGCCAGAACCCGGGGAGTCCGCCCGGCACTGGGCGCACTTCCGTCCCATCGCCACCTTCGTCCATCCGGTGCTGCTGGAGCGATGGCGCCCGGTGCGGGACTGGCTGGCGGAACCGGCCCGGCGCCGGGATCTCATCCTGCGCTACCAGCTCGGCCGTCAGGCACGGCTGTGGCGGCGCACCGACCGCAACCGGGAATACCTGCTGGGAGAGGCCGGCTATGCCGCCGCCCAGGTCTTCGCCACGGCCTACACGGATGAGCTGGAACCCCTGGAACGTGATTACCTGGAGCAGAGTCGCCTGCATCTGGGGTTGCAGCGACGCCGTAACCGCCTGGCGCGCATCCTGGGCTGGACCCTGCTCGGTCTCCTGACCATTGCCACCTCCACCGCCTGGTGGGCCTGGGACGCCTCCAACCAGTCCCGGCTCAGCTTCTACCGCAGTCAGTTGCGCAACGCCGAGAGCGCCATCGACCGTGGC